>JAAZDZ010000194.1 GCA_012512545.1 Alcaligenaceae bacterium
CCATTAAAGACTGCCTGCGTTGCGGCAAGTGCAAGCCGGTCTGTGCCACCCACGTGCCGCGCGTCAACCTGCTGTATTCACCGCGCAACAAGATTCTGGCCACCTCGCTGCTGATCGAGGCCTTTCTGTACGAAGAACAGACCCGGCGCGGCGTCAGCATCAAGCACTGGGCCGAATTCGAAGACGTCGCCGATCACTGCACCATCTGCCACAAGTGCTACAACCCCTGTCCGGTGGATATCGACTTTGGCGATGTCTCCATGGCCATGCGGTCGTTGCTGCGCAACATGGGCAAGAAATCCTTCAACCCCGGCACAACGGCCGCCATGTTCTTCCTGAACGCCAAAGACCCCCGCGTCATCAAGGCCACGCGCAAAGGCATGATTGACCTTGGCTACAAGGCGCAGCGCATGGCGCACGACCTGCTGGCGCCCACCGCCCGCAAACAGCTGTCCACCCCGCCAGCCACCGTTGGCAAGGCGCCCCTGCGCGAACAGGTCATTCACTTCGTCAACAAACGCATGCCCGGCGGCCTGCCCACGCAAACGGCCCGCAAGCTGCTCGATATCGAAGACGCCCGCTACATTCCCATCATTCGCGACCCGCAGGCGACCAACGCCGAAACGGAATCCGTCTTTTACTTCCCCGGCTGCGGTTCAGAACGCCTGTTCTCGCAGGTGGGCCTGGCCACCCAGGCCATGCTGTGGCATGCAGGCGTGCAAACCGTGCTGCCGCCCGGCTACCTGTGTTGCGGCTACCCGCAACGCGGCAACGGCATGGAAGACAAAGCGGAAAAAATCATCACCGATAACCGGGTGCTGTTCCACCGCCTGTCCACCACGCTGAATTACCTGGATATCAAGACCGTGGTGGTGAGCTGCGGCACCTGTTACGACCAGCTCGCCGGTTACGAGTTTGAAAGAATCTTCCCCGGCTGCCGTCTGATCGACATCCACGAATACCTGCTGGAAAAAGGCATAGATATCCAGGGCGTGGAAGGCACGCGCTACGTCTATCACGACCCCTGCCACACGCCCATGAAGCTGCAGGACCCGATGAAAACCGTCAAGGCCCTGGTGGGCGAAACCGCCATCAAAACCGACCGCTGCTGCGGCGAATCAGGCACCCTGGCAGTCAGCCGCCCCGACATCTCCACACAAGTGCGCTTCCGCAAGTAGGAAGAACTGGCCAAGAACAGCCAGCAGATCCGCGCCGACGGCTACACCGGCGAAGTGAAAATGCTCACATCCTGTCCCTCCTGTCTGCAGGGCATGTCGCGTTACCAGGAAGACACCGGCATGCAGGCCGACTACATCGTGGTCGAAATGGCCCGCCACATCCTGGGCGAAGACTGGCTGCAGAACTACGTCCAGCGCGCCAACAACGGCGGCATCGAACGCGTATTACTGTAAAAGAAAGAAGAGCAGACCGCCCGCAGAAACAAAGGCGCTCCGGAGCGGGATGAGATGCGAGGCGCAAAGCACAGCCATACTTAACGCATGGCGAGCATTTGCAACAACGCAGACCGCCCCCCAGAAACAAAGGCGTTCCGGAGCGGGATGAGATGCGAGGCGCAAAGCACAGCCATACTTAACGTATGGCGAGCATTTGCAACGAAGCAGATCGCCCGCTCCGGAGCGTCTTAAGGGTCGGAGTTGGTGAAGGTGCAGACTGTATACACTTCCAGGCCGCTGTCACGCATGGCCTGGCCGCCGCCCAGGTCGGGCAATTCTATGATGGCGGCGGCTTCGTGGACATTGGCGCCCAGGCGCTGCAGCAGCTTGGAGGCGGCAATCATGGTGCCGCCTGTAGCGATCAGGTCGTCAATGAGCAGAACGCGCTGGCCGGGCCGCACCGCATCGGTATGCATTTCGACGGCGGCATTGCCGTATTCGAGGGAATATTCTTCCGCCACAGTGCGAAAAGGCAGTTTGCCCTTTTTGCGCACCGGCACGAAACCCAGATTGAGCTCGTAAGCCAGCACCGAACCCAGAATGAAGCCTCGCGCATCGACACCTGCGACAAGATCCAGGCGCTGGCGCATGTAGCGGTACACAAACATGTCAATCAGGACACGAAAGGCGCGCGGGTCCTGCAAAACCGGAGTAATGTCCCGAAAGGTGACACCCGGCTTGGGCCAGTCCGCCACGCTGCGAATCGCATTACGGACATAGTTGGCGGGATCAATATTCATGTGGGATGGCGCCTGGAAGCGCTGAAAAGAAGACAACCGTGGCAGTGTACACAATGCCGATTAAAATTCAGTCATGAATCAAGATACCAACGTAGGGTCCGGCCAACACCTGGCTTCCGCCCATCGGACGTTCTCCATCGAGATACAGGCGCTGCAAGCGCTGCGTGATCGCCTGGACGAGCATTTTGAACACGCCGTCGAAATGCTGCTCGGCTGCCAGGGCCGCGTGGTCGTGACCGGCATCGGCAAATCCGGCCATGTCGCCCGCAAAGTGGCCGCCACCCTGGCCTCTACCGGCACGCCGGCCTTTTTCATGCATGGCGCTGAAGCCATACACGGCGACCTTGGCATGCTGACGGGGCAGGATATCGTGATCGCCATTTCGTATTCAGGCGCCGCCTCCGAGCTCATGACGATTCTGACCGTCGCCAAACGCATGGGCGCGCGCATCATCACCATTACCGGCAACCCGCGCTCTGAACTGGCGCTCAATGCCGACCTGCATCTGGACGGCGGCGTTGAGCATGAAGCCTGCCCGCTCAACCTGGCCCCCACAGCCAGCACCACGGCTGCCCTGGTACTGGGCGATGCCCTGGCGGTGGCCTGCCTGCAGGCCCGCCAGTTCAGCGCCGAAGATTTCGCCCGTTCGCACCCGGGCGGCGCGCTGGGCAGGCGGCTGCTGACCTACGTGCGCGATGTCATGCGCCATGGCGACGCCCTGCCTCTGGTGCGCGAAGACACCCCCATGCATGAAGCCCTCAAGGAAATGTCAGCCAAAAGCATGGGCATGACGATTGTCATAGACGCTGCCCGGCACCCCATCGGTATTTTTACCGATGGCGACCTGCGCCGCCTCATCGAAAAACGCGGCGATGTGCGTCAGCTGAAGGTGGGCGATGGCATGACCCGCAACCCGCGCACGGTTTCCCCCAACACCCTGGCCATCGAAGCCGCAGCCTGCATGGACGCGGGACGCCTCAACCAGATTCTCGTGGTTGACGAGGCCGGGCTATTATTGGGGGCTCTGCACATGCACGACCTGATGGCCGCAAAAGTGATTTGAACCATGAACTCCAACAACATCCCTCATCCCGCCGAATCCCTGATCCTGTCCAAGGCAAGTTCTGCCGTCATTGAACGCGTCCAGCCGCTGCGGCTCATGGCGTTTGATGTCGATGGCGTGCTGACCGATGGCCGCCTTTGGTACAGCGCGGAAGGCGAGCAGCTCAAGTGCTTTCATGTGCTGGATGGCCACGGCCTCAAGATGCTGATGGAAAGCGGCATTCTTGTGGCTCTGATCACCGCCCGCGATGGCGCGGTCATCAGCCGCCGCGCTGCTGAACTGGGCATCGGCCTGGTGCAGCATGGCGTGCGCGACAAGGCCCAGGCCCTGCAGACGCTGGCCCAGGAACACAATTGCAATCTGAGCGAAGTGGGCTACATGGGCGACGACATCATCGACGTGCCCGCCATGCAGCGCGCGGGCTTTGCCGCCAGCGTGCCCAACGCCCCCGCCTATGTCGCGCAGGCCGCCCACTGGCAGGCTCAATCAGCAGGCGGAGCGGGTGCGGTGCGCGACTGCTGCGACCTCATCCTGGCGGCGCAGGGCAAGCTGGCGGCGTTCTTCTCGCCCCATACGCTACGCCCCGGCGGCACCATTCAATAAATGGCCTGCCGTCAGCCTTCCACTCACAGCCGCTTGGCATCCCAGCCACTATGAAAGACCGCCTGCCTTCTGTCGTCGCCGTTATGCTGCTGATCTCCCTGGTCATCGGCACCTGGTGGGCGGCCGACTACGCCCAGCGGGCCGTGCCCATCGACCCGCCCCGCCGCGTAACGCACGAGCCCGACCACTGGGCGGCACAGTTCGTGCTCATACGCGGCGACGAGCAGGGCATGGCCATCAACCGGCTGGAAGGCGATTATCTGGAACACTTTCCCGATACAGATTCATACGAGATTCAGCAGGCCCACGCCATCGGCCAACGGCCCGGCTCGCCCTTGACCATCGCCTCTTCCGATACTGCGGTCATGGATGAGGATGGCTCCCGGGTCACCATGACGGGCAACGCTCATGTGCACCGCAAGGAAAACGCGGAAAACCGGCCGCTCGATGTCAAAAGCGATGTCCTGATTCTTTTGCCTGATGAAGACGTCGTTTACACCGACCACCCCGCCCTGGTCGTGCATGGCAATTCGACCATGAACGGCACCGGCATGCGCTACGATAACAAGACCCTTCAATTGCAGGTCTATTCAGCCACCGACGTCAAGATTTCCGGACAGGACACCCAGGAACGTCGTGAACGTTCCTCTGATAGGACAGAAAAACAACCATGACGCCACTACGCCTCCTTCTTGCTTCCTTCCTGGCCGCCGGCCTGGCAATGAGCGCCCCCGTCGCCGCCCAGCAAGGCGGCGCCCAGGAAGAACCCGACACCCTGATCATTTCCGACACCCTCAACTACGACGACGGCACCAAGGAAAGCATCTTCACAGGAAACGTCGTGCTCACACGGGGCAATATGACCCTGCATTCCGACCGCCTGGTCATGCGCGAGGATGCCGAAGGCTTCCAGCACGGCACAGCCACCGTGAAAGGCGGCAAGCTCGTCTTCCTGCGCCAGGAAAACCCTGAAAAATTCGAAGTGCTGGAAGCGCGCGGCGAGCGGGCTGAATACAACGGCAAAACAGAAGAAGTCGAAATGATAGGCAAGGCCATTGTCACACGCTTTATCTGTGGCAAGCCGTTCGACAACATCCAGGGCGAACGCGTCATCTACAGGCAGAAATCCGAAACCTATCAGGCATTCGGCGGCCCCAATTCCGCAGCGCCCGGCGGGCGGGTACGTTCATTGGCCACGCCGCGCGCGCGCGCCGATGCCGCCGTTGAAGCCTGCCGGAAACAGCAGGGCTCAGGGAACTAAGGAGTCATTTTGCCCAGCCAGAATTCTTCTTCGAGAAACGCGCTCGCAGGCCAGTCGCAGCGCGCCGCCAGTCATGTTCCCGGCAGCCTGCGGGCAACCGGCCTGCGCAAGGTCTATGGCAAGCGCACCGTGGTGGAAGATGTTTCGCTGTCGGTCGATAGCGGCGAAGTCGTGGGCCTGCTTGGCCCCAACGGAGCCGGCAAGACAACCAGCTTCTACATGATTGTCGGGATTGTTCCGGCGGATTCAGGCCGCATCGAGATCGACAACCAGGCGGTAACCAGCATGCCGATGCACCGTCGCGCCCGGCTGGGGCTGTCGTATCTGCCACAGGATGCATCGGTGTTCCGGCGCCTGACGGTGGAAGAAAACATACGCGCGGTGCTGGAACTGCAGCTCGACGATAACAACCGCCCGCTTTCTTCAGCCCGGATCGGCGAGGCGCTTGAGTCTTTGATTGATGAGCTGCAGATTAATCATATCCGCCGCAACACCGCCATTTCTCTGTCTGGCGGGGAACGCCGCCGCGTGGAAATCGCACGGGCGCTGGCCACCAGCCCGCGCTTCATTCTGCTGGACGAGCCTTTCGCGGGGGTGGACCCGATTGCGGTGATTGAAATCCAGCGCATTGTGCAGTTCTTGAAGAACCGCAATATCGGCGTGCTGATCACCGACCACAACGTACGCGAGACCCTGGGTATCTGCGACCGCGCCTACATCATCAGCGAGGGCCGGGTGCTGACCAGCGGCCACCCGAACGAAATCATCGACAACGAAGCGGTGCGCAAAGTTTACCTGGGCAAGAACTTCAAGATGTGACCCGACCACATCCAGCAGAATACCCCATATTCCTCCCCCCCACACCCCGGTAAAACCACAGCCTTGATCGCAGTCAGATTTCGCCGCACTGCAGCTTGATTTCAGCGCCCGAAGCGATACACTGAAGTCATTGAGTCAACCAAACAGACAAGGAGCCCCACACCCCCGAACACTGGCGCAATCCGCGCCGCAAACCCTAACTGTAGGAGCGTTTTATATGAACCTGAGCATCAGTGGACGTCATCTCGAAATCACCCCAGCCATCCGCGAATACGCATCTACCAAGATGGCGCGAATTGGTCGTCACTTCGACAATGTCATCGACGCACAAGTCATGCTCTCGATCGAGAAGCTTCAACACACCGCCGAAGTGACCGTCCGCCTTCCCGGCAAGGATATTCACTGCGGAGCAAGTGACGAAAACCTCTACGCCTCCATCGACCTGCTGGCTGACAAAATCGATCGCCAGGTCATCAAGTACAAGAGCAAACTACAGAACCACGCTCACGAGCCCATGAAACGGCAGGAAGTACCCGCCGAATAAACCGGCGTCGCTGTACACCAGCCAACAAGCCCCCGGGCCCATCAACAACCCGGGGCGGAAAAAAGCTCTGAAACACCCCTCTGGGGCCTGTTCAGAGCTTTTTCAGGTTTCAGCCTGCAGTTTGTTTCAGACCGGCGCGCACACGCAACACCCCCTTTGTATGTTGCAAAGCAATAAACATATAATGAGCCGCATGAACCTAATGTCGCGCATCCTTCCGCTGTCGAATGTCCTGCTTGATCTCACAGCAACAAGTAAGAAACGGGCATTCGAACAAGCTGGCCTACTCTTTGAAAACCACAATGGCATCTCACGAACTGCCGTATTTCAAAGCCTCATCACGCGTGAACGCCTCGGTTCCACTGCACTGGGCCACCAGGTCGCTGTTCCGCATGGCCGCATCAAGGATCTCAAAGAACCCTGTGCCGCGTTCATCCGCCTGACCGAGCCCGTGCGGTTCGATGCCACCGATGGCCGCGCCGCCAACCTGCTGTTCATTCTGCTGGTCCCGGAAAACGCTACCCAGACCCACCTGGATCTTCTCGCGGAAATCGCCCGGCTCATGTCCAACGCCGACATTCGTCACGCCCTGGCCACCGAAACCGACCCGGAAGTCGTTCACAACCTGCTGACCAGCCCTGTTGCCCAGGAATAGCGCCATGCTGACCGTGCGAGAGCTCGTCAAGGATAACGCCACCGACATCAACTTCACGTGGCTGGCGGGCCTGCAGGCCACCGATCAGGCTCTCACCAATCATCCGGGCCGCGCCAGCGCCGATCTGGTCGGCCACCTCAACCTCATTCACCCATCGCGCATTCAGGTGCTGGGCGCTGAAGAGCTCGCCTACTACACCAACTTCAATGCATCGCGGCGCCTTCATCTTCTGGAAGAACTGCGGGCTGGCGGCGTGCCTGCCATTCTCGTTGCCGAAGACCTGCAAGCCCCCGAGGGCTTGCGTGATTTCTGCGAAACCCACGATATCCCCCTGCTTTCCACCCACATTGATGCCGCCCAGCTGATCGACCTGCTGCGCATCTACCTGGGAAAACGCCTGGCGCCCAAAACCCTGATGCATGGGGTGTTTCTTGATGTGCTGGGAGTCGGCGTACTGATCACCGGGGAATCGGGGCTGGGAAAAAGTGAACTGGCGCTGGAACTGATCTCGCGCGGGCATGGTCTGGTGGCGGACGACGCTGTGGAACTTTCCCGCATCGCACCCAGCATTGTGGAAGGGCATTGCCCTCAATTGCTGCAGAATCTGCTGGAAGTACGCGGTCTCGGCCTGCTTGATATCCGCACCATTTTTGGCGAAACCTCG
>JAAZDZ010000195.1 GCA_012512545.1 Alcaligenaceae bacterium
CCCCAACTGGCCCATGGCGGGGCTGCGCGACACGCCGCCCGCCATGGCGCGCGCCATGGCCATTGCGCTGCTGCAGATGAATGCTGAAAGCCATGGCATGAGCTGGGCGGTGCCTGCTGATTATCAGATTGTGCACGATACCTTCCGGGAACTGCAGATCGGCCCTTACGCCTATCTGCGCAGCACGCCACTGGGCAAGCTGGTACGGGAATACTGGCCTTATGCCATGCTGGTGGTGCTGGGGCTGCTTTTCTGGGGACTTTACACCGCGCGCAGCGAATACCTGGTTCGTACCCGCACGGCGGCGCTGGAACAGGCCCTGCGGGATCGCCACGCCTTCGAGCAGCGCATGCGCGAAAACCAGGAACAGGCCGACCACCTGGGGCGTTTATCTGTATTGGGGGAACTTTCCAGCACGCTGGCTCACGAGCTCAGCCAGCCGCTGGCAGGCGTCAACAATTATGCGCAAAGCCTGCTGCGCCGCCTGGAAAATGGCCGCCTGACCAACGATGCGGTTCGCGAAGCCTCGGAAAACATCATTACGCTTTCAGACTCCGCCGCCGAAATTCTCAAGCGCATCAAGGGGTTTGCGCGCAAGCGCTCCAGCGCGCGTGGCAAGCATGTGCTTCGCACCCTGGTGGACGACACCGCCACCCTGTTCACAGGCATGCAGGCCCATGCGCCTGAAATCCGGGTGGATGACCAACTTCCCGCCGGGCAACAGGTGCAGGTTGACGCCCTGCAGATCCAGCAGATTCTGTTGAACTTTTTCAAGAATGCCCAGGATGCCATGCGCGCCTCCCCCGCCGGGCAGCAGCTGATTCAGGTTATCCTGAATAAGGACGACGACTGGGTATGGCTGCATGTGCGCGACTTCGGTCCCGGCATGGATGCCCAGGCGCTTGCCAGCCTGTTTCAGCCCTTCTACACCACCAAGGAAGATGGTCTCGGGCTGGGGCTTTCCATCTGCAAAGGTATTGTCGAAGCCCACGGTGGCCAGTTGCGGGGGCAGCGTCCTGCCCAAGGCCCGGGGATGATTTTTTCTTTAAGCCTGCCCTTACATGAACACAATGCAAAACCTGAAAATCTATCTGCTGGATGATGACGCCGCCTTCCGGCGCTCGGTCGTGTTCCTGCTCGATTCAGTGGGCTGGGAGGTCGCTGAATACGACAACGCGGAAACCTTTCTCGCCGAACACGCTGAGGAACCCGATGACATGGGCTGCCTGCTGCTGGATATCCGCATGCCGGTCATGAGCGGGCTGGCCCTGCAACAACATCTGCTGGCCAGAGGCTGGCAGGCATCCATTGTGTTCATGACAGGGCACGGCGATGTGGAAATGGCTGTGCAGGCCATGAAATCGGGCGCCTGCGATTTTCTTGAAAAGCCCTTTAAGGACCAGGCTCTGCTGGATGCCGTGGACCGCGCCGCGCGCCGCACCCGCGACCAGCAGCGCGAACACAAGCGACAATCCCACGCCCAGGCGCTGCTGCAACGGCTATCGCCCCGTGAACGCGAAGTCGCCCTCCTGGTGGCCCAGGGTGACCCCAACAAAGTGGTGGCTCACAAGCTGGGCATCAGCGAAAAAACCGTGCATGTGCACCGCCAGCACATCATGGAAAAAACGACTGTCGGCAACGCCTCCGAGCTGACGCGGCTGATGCTGGCTGCGGATTCCGACGCTCTGGACTGAGCCTGCGGCCATCCATCCCGCTTTTTTGCGCCGCACATGGCTTGCAGAGCATGACCGACCTGTTTTTAGGTACATGCCCGCACCCCAGTAGGTACTTTCATCTACATTCACCCAAAAAAACAGCAATAGGCAGCACACCCGGAACTTCATATACTTCAGACATAACTGTCTGCAAGAGTTGAATCCCGATGAAAGCTGCCTGTTCCCCTACTGCCACCGACCAAGCTGCACCTCTTCCCAGCAAGAGCAAGCGCGGCTTCCTCA
>JAAZDZ010000020.1 GCA_012512545.1 Alcaligenaceae bacterium
GTAGTCGAGCAGCTTACGGCGGCGGCTGACCATGCGCAGCAGGCCGCGACGGGAGTGGTGATCTTTCTTGTGTGCCTTGAAGTGCTCGGTGAGCTCGTTGATGCGCGCGGTGAGTAATGCCACCTGCACTTCGGGGGAACCGGTATCGCCTTGTGCGCGTTGGAATTGCGAGACGATCTCGGATTTTTTGATATCGGTAACTGCCATTTTTATTGACCTCAGATGAACTTGCGCCAAAGCCGAGGTGCCTTGGCGTGCGTGAAAAGGGGAAATTATACACTGTCGGGCACGATATGGCGCAGCTTGCCCACCCCCTGGCGCCTGCAGCCAAGTTGGATGAAAATGGAAAGGGATTCAGCCTGACCCTCAA
This sequence comes from Alcaligenaceae bacterium, assembly GCA_012512545.1. GTDB lineage: Bacteria > Pseudomonadota > Gammaproteobacteria > Burkholderiales > Burkholderiaceae_B > Yanghanlia. Next base: position 371 of record JAAZDZ010000020.1, read on the forward strand.
GCAACAAGGAGCCAACCATGCCCGCGTCAACCCCGCTTCATTCCCCCACCAGAAGGTTGCGCCCGATACGCTTTGTTTTCATCACCGCCACCGCCCTGGTAGCGAGCGCCTGTTCAAGCATGCAGGACATACCTGCGGGCGCTTCATTGGCTGAAGTCCAGGCCCGGTATGGCGCTCCCACAGTGGAATGCCCGCTTGCCGATGGTTCGCGTTCAGCAGTCTGGAGCACCCAGCCCATGGGGCAATATGCCTGGGGCACGACAATTGCACCGGATGGCACGGTTGGCCCCATAGAACAGATACTGACAGACACCGGATTCCGCAAGGTGGAAATCGGTGTCTGGGATACTGAACGCCTGCGCTGCGCCTTTGGCCTGCCGGCCGAAATCAAGCAAATCGGCTTGCCCAGTGTGCGTCAGACGGTGTGGAGCTATCGCTACAAGGAAGCGGGTACCTGGAATTCGCTCATGCACGTATATGTGTCTGACGATGGCATTGTGCAGCGCATGCACCCCGGCCCCGACCCCCTGTTTGAACAGGAAATATGGCCGTTCCTGTAAAGGCTTCCGGCTTTACGGTTTGTCGGAAGGCGGTTGATCGGGCTGTGTCTGTTCGGGCGCGCCGCCATCACTGCGCAGGCGGGTCAGCTGGCGGGCGCGCCGCCAGCGCCAGGCCATGATGACCCAGCCCGACAGGCCATAGATGACAAACACGCCAAACAGCATGACGGGCGGGTCGGCCGACACCGACACAAACACCGCCACCAGAACCAGCATGACCCAGAACGGCACGCTGCGCCCCAGCGCAAAGGATTTACCGCTGTAGAACGGCGCGTTGCTGACCATGGCCACGCCCGCGTAGACAGTCAGAACGAAAGCCACCCAAGGCACGACATTGGCTGAAAACGTGAATTTGTTATCGACCGCCAGCCACACGAAACCGGCGACCAGCGCAGCCGCAGCCGGGCTGGGCAGGCCCTGGAAGAAGCGTTTATCCACGACCGCGATATTGATGTTGAAACGCGCCAGCCGCAAAGCGGCTCCCACCACATAGACGAACGCGGCCAGCCAGCCCCAGCGGCCCAGGCCCTGCAAGGCCCAGACATACATGACAAGCGCAGGCGCCATGCCGAAGGAAATCATGTCGGCCAGCGAATCGTATTGCTCGCCAAACGCCGATTGCGTATTGGTAAGCCGCGCCACACGCCCGTCCATGCCGTCAAACACCAGCGCCAGGAAAATGGCAATGGCAGCCATTTCGAAGCGCCCGTTCATGGCCTGAACCACTGCAAAAAAACCTGCGAACAGATTGGCGGTGGTAAAGGCGTTGGGCAGCAGATAGATGCCGCGACGCCGTTTGACTTCTTCAGGCGGTAGGTTGTTCTGCATAGGGTTCAGCCTTGTTGTTCAAGCGCGGCGGCTGGAAGATCGGCCAGCGTGGTGCTGGTCGCCTGCACTTTGTCGCCAATGGCCACCCGCGGGCGGGAACCCGGCGGCAGGTAGACATCGACCCGCGAACCAAAGCGGATAAAGCCATAGCGCTGACCGGCGTAGAGTTCGTCGCCAGGTTTGGCGTAGCAAAGAATGCGTTTGGCGACCAGCCCGGCCACCTGCACGGCTGTGACCACATGGCCTTCAGGGGTACGCATGACCATGGCATTGCGTTCGTTTTCCAGCGAGGCTTTGTCGAGCGCCGCATTGAAAAACTTGCCGGCGAAGTAATTCACCGATACCACGGTGCCCTTGACCGGAGCGCGGTTGGAGTGAACGTTGAATACGTTCATAAACACGCTGATCTTGATGGCATCACGATTGGCATAGGAATCGTGGACTTCCTCGACCGCAACAATGCGGCCATCGGCGGGGGACAGCACGGCGAGTTCGCCCTGCGGCGCCACGCGTGCCGGGTCGCGAAAAAACTGCAGCACAAAGAGCGACAGCAGCCAGAAAACAATGGATATACCCGGCCACCAGATGGAAACCAGGATGGAAATAATGACAATGCCGGCCAGAAAAGGCCAGCCTTCGCGCGCGATAAGCGGATGGGGGTAAGGTGGTTTATTCATCGTGGGTCAAAGAATAACCGAAATGTTACCGGCATAGCGTGAGTTCAGAGGAATACGACCAGCGGCACATGCGCATGCACGGGGTGTGCCTGCACATGTGCAGCCGTGCCATAGACCTGCTGCAACAGCCCCGGCGACAGGACTTCCTGGGGCGAGCCGCAGGCCAGGACGCCACCATCGGCCATCAGCGCCAGGCGATCACAGTATAAGGCGGCCAGATTGACATCGTGCAACACCACCAGCACGCCCGCCACGTTTTCCATGCCGGAAAGCCGGAGCAGCGCATCTGCGGAGGTATTGGCCCCCGCCGACAGCAAGGGGCCGCCACGGTGCAATATCACCATGGCCCGCCGATACTCGGGTTCTGCACCGGCCACGGCATCCAGGGACGCCTGGATACTGGCCCGCAGCGCCTCGCCTTCCGCCTGTACGCCCAGCGCATCAGCCACAGCCCGCACCCGTTCATACAGAGATTCGATGCCGGGCTGATCGGGCACATTCACCGTGGTGACGCCCATGGCCTGCAGGCGTTCCAGGACTTCCGGCGGCCCCGCATTCTCGGAAGCGATCAGCAGATCGGGCTGCTGGGACAATATGCCTTCGAGAGACAGATTGCGGTAGTAGCCCACACGCGGCAGCTGAGTGGCTGCCTCGGGGTAGAGACTGGAGGCATCATCGGCCACGAGACGATCACCTGCGCCCAGGGCGTAGACGATTTCCGTGACGGTGCCCCCCAGGCTGACCACGCGCTCGCCTGCGACCGCCAGCGGCGACAGCAGCAGAATGGCCAGTACTACGGCCACGCGGAACATCATGCCGCCAGTGGAATCGGACAATAACTTTCCAGTAAAGCGCGCCATTGTGGGAGCTCCGGTATGCCTGGTTTGCGAACGCCAAAGAACTGCACAATCATTTCGCCATCTGCGGAAAAGCATTCCAGCGAAGTGACCCAGCCATCGACTGTGGGTTTATTCACCACCCAGGCGCGGTCAATCGCCTGAGTGTTCAGATGAAGATTGAAGTGCGGCTCCATGACGTTGAACCATGGGCCGGTGCGCAGCAGTTTCTTGATCGGGCCGGAATGAATCTGAATCATGCCGTGGTTGCCCGCAAAACACATGAAGGGGATATCGGCCGCCGCCACATCATTGAGCATGCGCTCGGCGGTTTCCACTGGCACTTGCTGCGCAAGATCGGCGCCGACATCGCGCAAGGCGGTCAGCCGTTCGACCTTGTTGCGCTTCAGCAGGCCGAAGAATTCGTGCGTGTCCTGCATGGCCAGCCATTCTTCGCGCAGCGAGGCAGGCGCCTGTGCCAGCGTTTCGTCGGGGCTGCGCCGCAGAGCTTCAAGCACCGGCCATGCGGGCTGAGGCTCGGTAAAGCGGGCAACCAGATCGCCCCAGGCGGCTTCGTCGGATTCGGACGTCAAATACACCTTGTGCACCGGCAGGCCCGCCCGATCAAAGAATTGCAGCGATTTGCGGCCGCCACTGGCCACCGCCCAGGTATGAGCCCAGTCGGTAAAGAACATGCGCAGGTCGATATCAGGGCCCAGCACGATTCCCATGCTTTTACCGGCACGGATATCCTGGTAGCGCCCATGACGTTCGTGTACGCAATGCTCGTTGCGTGTCAGGGCCATGACACGCCCCAGAGAGCCCAGTTCGCGGAAGATATCCTGAGGCGGAGTGCGCAGTTGAATGGCCTGGATATCCCCCACCTGCGCGGCCACCAGTTCCAGTTCAGAGACGCCCAGGCTGTCTGCCACATTGCGGATGCGCGCTTTGGGCTGTTGTTCAGTGGCCGCCTGGTATTGCTTGCGCAGTTCCAGGGCGCGGTCATGATTGTCCATCGACATAATAATCCATTTGATAATGCGAATTGTTTTCGTTAATGATATCGCGAACTCACAGGCGAGTCGAGCGCCAATCAAAACTCAAGCCAATCAGAACTCAATATTGATAGTTCAGGGAACTGCGGAAGCTGCGGTTGTCCAGAGCCTCCAAAAAAAAAACCACCCCGTGCGGAGTGGTTTGAGTGGTCAGGCAGCGCCTGACCTGCGGTGGCATGAGGGGGCTTTACAGCCCCGCCCCGTTGTTTGTGTTGTTAGTTTTTGCTTTGGTCAACCAGCTTGTTGGCGGCGATCCAGGGCATCATGGCACGCAGCTTGGAACCGACGTTCTCGATTTCCGATTCCGCGTTCAGGCGGCGGCGGGAAATGAGGGTGGGTGCGCCGGCTGCGTGTTCCAGAATGAAGCTCTTGGCGTATTCGCCGGTCTGGATGTCCTTCAGGCACTGACGCATGGCTTCGCGGGTTTCGTCGGTGACGATGCGCGGGCCGGTCACGTACTCGCCATATTCCGCGTTGTTGGAAATGGAGTAGTTCATGTTGGCAATGCCGCCTTCGTAGATTAGGTCTACGATGAGCTTGAGCTCGTGCAAGCACTCGAAATAAGCCATTTCAGGCGCGTAGCCTGCTTCGGTCAGGGTTTCGAAGCCGGCCTTGATGAGCTCGACAGCACCGCCGCACAGAACGGCTTGCTCGCCGAACAAGTCGGTTTCGGTTTCTTCACGGAAGGTGGTTTCGATAATGCCTGCACGGCCGCTGCCGATGGCGCAAGCATAAGACAGGCCGATGTCGCGGGCTGCACCGGATTTATCTTGGTGAACAGCCACCAGTGCCGGCACGCCGCCGCCCTGGTTGTAGGTGCCGCGAACCGTGTGGCCGGGCGCCTTGGGGGCAACCATGATGACGTCGATGTCTTCACGCGGCTGAACTTGGCCGTAGTGAACGTTAAAGCCGTGAGCGAAGGCCAAGACGGCACCTGCCTTGATGTTGTCGGCAACGTGATCGCGGTAGACCTGAGCGATGTTTTCATCGGGCAACAGAATCATGACCAGATCGGCAGCCTTGACGGCTTCGGCAACCTCCTGGACTTTCAGGCCGGCGTTTTCGGCCTTGGACCACGATGCGCCACCCTTGCGCAGGCCAACAATGACGTTGACGCCGGAATCGTGCAGGTTGAGGGCGTGAGCGTGACCTTGCGAACCGTAACCGATGATGGCAACCGTTTTGCCCTTGATCAGAGAGAGATCGCAATCCTTATCGTAAAAAACCTTCATGTTGTGCTCCAGATATTCAATTTAATAGGGTCAGAGTTTCAGTACACGTTCGCCACGCCCGATGCCGGATACGCCTGTGCGTACGGTTTCGAGAATGGCACTGCGATCGAGCGCATTGATGAAGGCCTCGATCTTGTTTTGGTCGCCCGTAAGCTCAATGGTGTAAACCTTGTCGGTCACGTCGACAATATGGCCGCGGAAAATATCGGCCATGCGTTTCATTTCTTCACGCTCTTTGCCAACGGCCCGCACCTTGATGAGCATGAGTTCGCGTTCAATATGCGGCCCTTCGGACAGATCAACCACCTTGACGACATCCACCAGCCGATTCAAGTGTTTGGTAATTTGTTCGATGATGTCGTCGGACCCTGTCGTGACAATGGTCATGCGCGACAAGGTGCTATCTTCCGTCGGGGCCACCGTCAAAGTTTCAATGTTGTAGCCTCGTGCAGAGAACAGCCCCACCACACGCGACAATGCGCCAGGCTCGTTTTCCAGAAGGATGGAAATCACATGTTTCATCTGTTTCTCCTTACAGGTCTTCCGAACCCAAAAGCATTTCGGTAAGGCCTCTACCCGCCTTCACCATGGGCCAGACGTTTTCGGTCTGGTCGGTGATGAAGTCCAGGAAAACCAGACGATCCTTGTGCTTGTTGAACGCTTCTCGCAATGCCGGCTCGACATCGGCGGGGTTTTCAACGCGGATGCCTACGTGGCCGTAGCTTTCCACCAGCTTGACGAAGTCAGGCAGGGCATCGACATAGGATTCCGAATAGCGCGAGCCGTATTCGATTTGCTGCCACTGCCGCACCATGCCCAGATAGCGGTTATTCAGGCAAAGAATTTTAGGCGTCAGGCGGTATTGCTTGCAGGTAGACAGTTCCTGGATGTTCATCTGGATGGAACCTTCGCCGGTAATGCAAGCGACATCGGCATCCGGGTTGGCCATCTGGGCACCCATGGCATAGGGCAGGCCCACGCCCATGGTGCCCAAGCCGCCGGAGTTCAACCAGCGGCGCGGCGCGTCGAACTTGTAGTACTGCGCGGCCCACATCTGGTGCTGACCAACGTCGGAAGTCACGATGGCGTTGCCGCCCGTCACTTCCCACAGCTTTTCAACGACAAACTGCGGCTTGATGATGGAGTCGGAGCTTTCGTAGGCCAGACAACGGCGGCCGCGCCATTCCTCGACCTGCTCCCACCACTTGGCCAGCGCCCCGGCGTTGCGCGGCGATTCGGCTGCGGCTTGCTCGTACAGGGGCAGCATGTCGTCGAGCACGTTCTTGATATTGCCCACGATGGGCACATCCACGCGCACGCGCTTGGAAATGCTTGACGGGTCAATATCAATATGGATGATTTTGCGCGGGTTTTGCGAGAAGTGGCGCGGGTTGCCCACCACACGGTCGTCGAAACGCGCACCCACTGCCAGCAGAACGTCGCTGTTCTGCATCGCCAGGTTCGCTTCGTACGTGCCGTGCATGCCGGGCATGCCGACAAAGCGGGGGTCGGTCGCGGGGAACGCACCCAGGGCCATCAGCGTGGTGGTGACGGGAGCCCCAGTCATATCCACCAACTTCATCAGCTCTTCGTGAGCGCCCGAGGCAATGACGCCGCCGCCAACGTAAATCATGGGGCGCTCGGCGGCCAGCAGCATCTGCACGGCTTTTTTGATTTGCCCCTGATGACCCTTGACCACCGGCGCGTAGGAACGCATCTTGATCTCGCCACGCTTAGGCATGTACTTGCACGTGGCGACGGTGATGTCTTTGGGGATGTCAACCAAAACTGGGCCCGGCCTGCCGGTGCGCGCGATGTAGAAGGCGCGGCGCATGGTTTCGGCCAGATCCTTGATGTCGCGCACCAAGAAGTTGTGCTTGACGCAGGGGCGGGTAATGCCCACGGTATCGCATTCTTGGAAAGCGTCTTCGCCAATGGCGGCCGTAGGGACTTGGCCGCTCAGGATCACCATGGGAATGGAGTCCATGTAAGCGGTGGCGATACCAGTGACTGCATTGGTGACACCAGGGCCACTGGTGACCAGGGCCACGCCCACTTTGTCTGAAGAGCGCGAATAGGCGTCTGCAGCGTGAATGGCCGCCTGTTCATGGCGCACCAGCACGTGCTTGAAATTGTCTTGCTTATAGATTGCGTCGTAGATGTACAGCACTGCGCCGCCGGGATAGCCGAACACGTGGTCGACCCCTTCCTCGGCAAGGCAGCGCACGACGATGTCGGCGCCGGTAAGTTCCATGTTGTTCATTCCTTTCGAAACCGATACCTGTGCCCTGGTCGGCCATGCCTGAACAACGTACGGCAGCAGCGACATGAACTGGCGCTTCGTGGTTCACGGAAC
>JAAZDZ010000196.1 GCA_012512545.1 Alcaligenaceae bacterium
CCAATGTATCGCGCGCCGCAGCAGCCTGTTCCGGCGCTACCAGCCCCGCCATGACGTGTACCGCCGCGCAACCGGTAGCGGCGCAGAGTTCGGCGGCCTGCGCGAAATCCCGGCGGAACGCATCTTGCTGGCCGGGCAAGGCGGCCCGCCCCCAGGGAGCGTTTTCGGGATCTTTGGGGGTATTGACCAGAACCAGCTGTAAATCGTTGTCGTTCAGTTGCCCCGCATACCACTGGGGGGGATGGTCGTAGGGAAACTGGATTTCCACCGCCCGAAAACCGTCTTCCCGGGCCGCGGAAAAACAATCTTCCAGCGGAAGCCGGCCATACAGAAGTGTGAGATTGGCAGCGGGGATCATGCTGTGCGGCGTATCAGGAGGCGTCCTTGAGCTTGCGGGAAAGCTCCCGAGGCAGGGGGAAGTTCACGTTTTCCTGAGCGCCTTCAAGCGTTCGCACGGAAATCGCACCCAGTTCCTTGAGACGATCCAGCACCTGGCTGACGAGGATTTCGGGCGCCGAGGCACCTGCCGTCACACCCACGCGCTGCACCCCTTCCAGCCAGTGCGGCTCAATCATTTCGGGGCCATCTACCAGGTGAGCCTGAACGCCCATGCGTTCGGCGACTTCGCGCAACCGGTTGGAATTGGAGCTGTTGGCGCTGCCCACCACCAAGACCAGATCGCACTGCGGCGCCATGATTTTGACGGCATCCTGCCGGTTTTGCGTGGCATAGCAGATATCGCTTTTGCGGGGTTCGACGATGCCGGGAAAGCGTTCACGCAGCGCCCTGGCCACCTGAGCGGCATCATCCACCGACAGCGTGGTCTGGGTAACAAACGCCAGATTGGACGGGTCGTTGACCTGCAGCGCGGCAACGTCTTCGGGAGTTTCCACCAGATACATGCCGCCATCGGCCTGCCCCAGCGTGCCTTCGACTTCAGGGTGGCCCTTGTGGCCGATCATGATGATTTCACGGCCGGCCGCGCGCATGCGGGAGACTTCGACGTGTACCTTGGTGACCAGCGGGCAGGTGGCGTCGAATATGCGCAGGCCGCGGCGCTCAGCTTCTTCCTTGACTGCGCGCGACACCCCGTGCGCCGAAAAGATGACGGTGGCGCCTTCCGGGGCCTCGTCCAGCTCTTCAATAAAAACGGCGCCTTTCTGGCGCAGATCGCTGACCACATAGCGGTTGTGTACGATTTCGTGGCGCACGTAGATGGGCGCGCCGAAAAGCTCCAGCGCCCGCTCGACAATGTCGATGGCACGATCGACCCCCGCGCAAAAGCCGCGCGGCTGCGCCAGAACAACCTGCGCGTTGCCGCTTTCAGCTGAGAAACCGGTACTCATCAGAGAACTCCCAACAGAGAGACTTCCACCCGCAGGTCGATGCCCGCGAGCGGATGGTTGAAATCAAACAGAGCGCGTTCGGCGTCGAGCTCCTTGAGAACGCCTGAGTAGCGGCCGCCATTGGGGGCGGTGAACTCCACCACTTCGCCGGGCGTGAAGTCGGCAGGATCGGCGGCTTCGGCATTGATCATGCTGCGCGCCACCCACTGCAGGAGTTCGGGGTTGCGATCGCCATACGCCTGTGCGGCAGGCACATCAAAAGAAAAGCGCTCGCCTTCCGCGCGCCCCACCAGGGCGGCTTCCAGCCCCGGCGCCCACTGCCCCATGCCCAACTGCAGCGTGCCGGGGCGGCCGGTAAAGGTATCAGCAAAGGCCGAACCCGCCGCGGGACCGCTGGCAAGTTCGATGCGATAGTGGAGAGTCAGGTAGGAATCAGGACGGACAAAAACGTTCACTGAGTCGGATGAGGAAGTCAAAATCTGCCACCGTAGAGGTTTGATGAACCCTTCTATTTTAGAGCCTTTATGAATGCACTCCTACCACCGCCCCCAAACCGCTCTGAACAGCCCCGCGAACGCCTGCTGGCCCACGGCCCCCAGGTGCTGACTTCCGCCGAACTGCTGGCCGTGATTCTGCGCACCGGTATCAAGGGCTGCGGAGTGGTCGAACTCAGCCACAGATTGATTCAGCACTGCGGCGGCCTGCGAGGTCTGCTGGCTGCCGACGCCGCCACTTTGCTGACCTTGCCCGGGCTGGGCCAGGCCAAGACCTGCGAGATTCTGGCTATCAGCGAGCTGAGCCGACGTGCCCTGGAAGAGGAACTGCGGGTTGGCGAAACCCTGAGCCAGCCAGCGCGCGTCAAGCAGTACTGCCTTGCCCTGCTGGCACATCTGGATATTGAGCATTGCGTAGCGCTCTACCTGGACAGCCGCTTCCGCCTGATCGCCTGCGAGGAGATTTCCCGTGGCACGCTGAGTCAGTCATCGGTATACCCTCGTGAAGTGATCAAAGCCGCATTGCGGCACCACGCTGCCGCTCTCATCATGGCGCATAATCACCCTTCGGGCGTGGCCGAGCCCAGCCAGGCGGATCTTGCGCTCACCCATCACCTGAGCAAAGCGCTGTCCCTGGTGGATGTGCGACTGCTGGATCATCTGATTGTGGCGCGCAACACCGTGGTTTCGCTGGCCGAACAGGGGGTTTTGTAGGCAAAGTGCCACATTCTTCCTGCCTGTCTTCCTTTCGCATGGGTGCATGTGTGCACAAGCGCCTGCATTCTGTGTTCAAACAATCTCATTAAATGCTAGAATCACGAGTTACCTACGGACACGTTGCTGCAAGCATAGTGGCTTGGTTTTCAAGTTAAGCCCGGGCCCCTTGTGGCTGGCGACCCAAATAATCCACGACAGGAATCGATATGAAAGAAGGCATCCACCCTGAATACCGCGAAGTGGTGTTCCTGGACCAACAAACCGGCTCGAAATTCATCACCCGCTCCACGGTGAACACTCGCGAAACCATTGAACACGAAGGTCAGACCTACCCGCTGTTCAAGTGTGATGTCACCTCCGAGTCGCATCCCTTCTACACTGGCGCGCAAACCCGCATCGTCGAAACCGGCCGCGTCGAGAAGTTCCGCGCCCGTTTCGCCCGCACCATGGGCACCCGCAGCGCCTCGTAAACAGCACTGCAACGCTGTTTTCCAGAAAAGCAGCCTGCGGGCTGCTTTTTTTTGCCCCGGCGCCAGGCGTGCCCGCCCGCACTCCTGCCTATAATTGAACCGTCGCTGCCCTGGCAGGAGCCGGTTCATTCCGCGCCGCTGTCCCGGCCCCTGGTGTCCTGTTAAGACACTGGTTTCAATCGCCCACACGAAGATGGATTCCCGTTCCACACCAGCCCGCCTGACCGAGACGGCGACCGTCAAACTGTCCCGGCCTTTTCTACTGCTGATCACCGCCCTCTATATCCTGGCGGGTCTGTTCTTTCGCGACCCCTGGAAGACCGACGATGTGGTCGGGCTGGCCACCATGATGAGCGCCCTGGCCGACTCCTCTGGCGCCGCCCTGCTGGCTCCACAAATAGGCGTGCTGGCCCACGCTCAGGACGGGCCTCTGGTCACCTGGGTGGGCGCCCTGGCCATCTGGCTGTTCGCCCCCCTGTTTGAACTCTTCATTTCTGCACCTGACAGTCTCATTATCGCGTCGCGCCTGCCGAACCTGCTGTGGTTCGGCATGATGGTGGCATCGGTCTGGTATGGCAGTTATCTGCTGGGCAGGCGACCCGAGCCCCAGCCGCTGAAACTGCCTTTCGGCGGCGAACCCGGCGTCAAGGATTACGGCCGCATGATTGCCGATGCCGCACTGCTGCTCATTCTGGCCACCGTCGGCATTGTCTGGCGCATGCATGAAACCTCGGAAGTCCCCGCCATCATCGCCTTCCAGGCGCTGGCCTTTTATGCAGTCGCCCGCACCATTGACCGCCCGCTGTCAGGCGCCATCACGCTGGGCGTTGCCCTGGGCGCCGCCTTTCTGACACGCGGCTGGATCGGCGCCCTGCCCATCATTCTGGCTGCGGTATTCGCCTTTCATCCGCGCGGCGCCCTCTGGCCGCGCCGCAACTGGCTGCTGTTGAGCGCCGCCATCGCCGTGGCCATCGGCCTGGCCTGGTGGCTGCCCTTGAAAGCACAAGCCCCCTATTGGGCGCAATCCTGGTGGCTGTGGAACAGCCAGTCCTTCGGACTGCCTCAGCCCGCCGTCATTCTGAGCCTGCTGCGCGACCTGCCATGGTTTCTGTGGCCCACATGGCCCTTCGCCCTGCTGGCGCTCTGGAACTGGCGCAGCTGGATTGCCGCTCCCCATATCTGGGTGCCGCTGATGTTCATGGCCTGGCCCTTGATCACGATGCTCTTTCTGGCAGATGTCTTTGAACCGGAATATGCCCTGATGGCCGTGCCCGCAGCCATTCTCGCCGCTTTCTCGTTTCCCACCCTGCGCCGGGGCGTCATCAATTCCATCGACTGGTTTGCCATCATGTGTTTCTCGCTCACCGCCGCCACCGTCTGGCTGGGCTGGTTTGCGTTGCAGACAGGCTGGCCCGCGCAGCTTCATCACAACATCACCCGCCTGATACACGGCTATGACATCTATGTTTCCTGGCTGGCCGTAAGCATTGCGCTTGTCGGCACCCTGGCCTGGGCGGCGCTGGTGCGCTGGCGTATATACAACCGGCCTGCTGCCCTGCTGCGGGGCACGGTACTGTCCGCCGGGGGCCTGATCACCACCTGGCTGTTGCTGGTAACGCTGTGGATGCCTGTGCTGGATTACGCCAGAAGCTATCGCGGAGTGTCGGCCGAACTGGCTCAGGAGCTGGACAAGCACGGCCAGGACAAAACATGCCTGCGCGCGCTCGGCCTGGGCACCGGCCAGCGCGCCTCTCTCCTGGTATTCAACAACATCAATTTCAGCTACGACTCGCAATGCCGGCTGGTTTTGCAACAGACCACCCAGCGGGCGCTCCGGGAAGGCCGTGTCGGGTTTTCTGATTCAGCTGAAGTCCTGTGGCAGGGCGGCCGCGCCGCCGATCGCGATGAGGTATTCCGCCTGCTGCGCATCAAGCGCTGAGTGCGGGCAGGCAAGCCCGCAACAGCGTCAGCCCCTGGCGCGGCCCGCATAGATGTAATCGCGGCGCCAAGGGTAACCTTGCTCTGCCTGCTCACCCCGAGAGGAAAGCTCGTCGCCCTGCCAGCCTTGACGGTGCTGCGCCAGAACCTGGTGCAGGCCGATCCAGCCATGCTCGAACCCCATGGCGCAACCCGCCAGATACATGCGGTAGGCACGGATCGAACGTTCGCCATTTTCGTCGCTCAATGTGGCGCGCGCGGCATCCAGCTGCGACTCAAGGCTGTCGCTCCACGCCCAGAGCGTGCGGGCGTAATGCGGCCTGAGGTTTTCAATATCGAGGTCTTCCAGCCCGCCTTCCGTCATGGAATGCAGCACATTGCTGATGTGCGTGAGCTCGCCGCCCGGGAAGATGTATTTGCCGATGAATTCGCCCATGCCTGCGCCAAGCTGGTGGTTGTCCACCCCGCCCGCCGTAATGCCGTGATTCATGATCAGACCGCCAGGGCGCAGCAAACGCCGCAGCTTGGAGAAGTAATCCACCAGTTGGGCGCGGCCCACATGCTCGAACATGCCAACGGAAGCAATTTTGTCGTAAGGGCGGTTTTCGTCGAGTTTGCGGTAGTCCAGCAATTCCATGCGCACGCGCCCGCCCAGACCCTTTTCTTCTATAAGGCGGTTCACATGGGCGTGCTGGTTATGGGAAAGCGTAATGCCGGTGGCATCCACACCGTAGTGTTCGGCCGCCCAGAGCAGCAAGCCGCCCCAGCCTGCCCCGATATCCAGAAAGCGTTCTCCCGGCTGCAGCCGCAGCTTGCGGCAGATGTGATCCAGCTTGGCTTCCTGAGCCTGCGCCAGTGTCATGTCGTCTTCGCGATAGTAGGCGCAGGAATAGACCCGGCGCGGGTCCAGCCATAAAGCATAGAAATCGTCGGACAGATCGTAGTGAAACTGGATCTGCCTGGCGTCGCGCTCGATGCTGTGCCGCCACACCGACACCAGACGGCCTATCAGGCTGGTGAACATGCCGGCGCGCGCAGCGTCAACAGGCGATTGCGGCAGAATGGCCGCCGCCACCCTCATGAGATCGCGCATCGAGCCTTCGACCTCGAATTTTCCTTCTACGTAATCTTCACCCATGGCGCCGACCTGCCCGGCAGCCAGATGGGCCAGCGTGCTGGTTTCGCGTATAGTGAGATGCACTGCCGCATCAGCGGCCCCCAATGTGTTCCCGTCTGGCAACGTCAGCCGCACAGGCAACGGAAGAGATTCCAATTTGTTTTCAACTGCAGACAAAATCGAACTCAAAACAGCCTCCTGAATGAACTGTGGTGAAACATGAAGATCATGGGGGGAGAACGCCGTCACCATGATACCTGCAGAAAATCGCCCAAAACGTTGCATTCTGTTTCACATATCAGGCAAGCCCTGCAGGTATCCGGGCGTGGCAATTTAGTTGCATAATCCACCACTCGCCTTGCTCCAGGCGGCTGATTCATAGTAGAATCATTGTCTTTACTCAAGATTTCAACAAGGGGTGAATCATGGCACGCGTATGCCAAGTTACCGGCAAAGGCCCGATGGTGGGCAACAACGTTTCGCACGCTAACAACAAGACCAAGCGTCGCTTCCTTCCCAACCTGCAGTCGCGTCGCTTCTGGGTTGAGAGCGAAAACCGCTGGGTTCGCCTGCGCGTATCCACCAAGGCGCTGCGCACCATCGACAAGCTCGGCATTGATGCCGTTCTGGCCGATCTGCGCGCCCGTGGCGAACTGGCCTGACCCGGCCGCAACTGTTAGGAGCACATCATGGCAAAAGGTATCCGCGAAAAGATCAAGCTGGAATCCACAGCCGGCACCGGTCACTTCTATACCACCACCAAAAACAAGCGCAACATGCCCGAGAAGATGCTGATCAAAAAGTTTGATCCCGTCGCTCGCAAGCACGTTGAGTACAAGGAAACCAAGCTGAGGTAATCAGCCAGGCCGCACATCGGCATTGCCCGGCGGTCCGCCCCGGCCAGGCCATGCCTCGACAGCGCGCCGTAAGTTTCCCAACCCCGCCCAATGTGGCGGGGTTTTCTTTTGGAACGCCCTAAAGGCGAATCCCGCCCCCTGCCCCTTATAATGGCAGGTTTGCGCAACCTTACTGAACACGCACGCTCATGCTGGAATATCGTCCTACCGACGTCGAAAACACCGCCCAGGCTGACTGGGCCGCACGCGACGCCTATCGTGTCACTGAAAACGCCCTCAATGCAGACGGCACGCCTAAGCCCAAGTTTTATGCCTGCTCCATGCTGCCCTACCCTAGCGGCAAACTGCACATGGGCCACGTGCGCAACTACACGATTAACGACATGATGACGCGCCAGCTGCGCATGCGCGGCTACAACGTCCTGATGCCCATGGGCTGGGACGCCTTCGGCATGCCGGCGGAAAACGCCGCCATGAAAGGGGGCGTACCGCCGGCCAAATGGACATACGACAACATCGCCTACATGAAGAAGCAAATGCAGGCCATGGGGCTGGCGATCGACTGGTCGCGCGAAATGTGTGCGTGCGACCCCAAATACTACAAATGGAACCAATGGCTGTTCCTGAAGATGCTGGAAAAAGGCATCGCTTATCGCAAGACCCAAGTCGTTAACTGGGACCCTGTTGATCAAACCGTACTGGCCAACGAACAAGTCATAGACGGCCGCGGTTGGCGTTCCGGCGCACTGGTGGAAAAACGCGAAATCCCCGGCTATTACCTGCGCATCACCGATTACGCTGAAG
>JAAZDZ010000021.1 GCA_012512545.1 Alcaligenaceae bacterium
ATCTGGGTGATGTCGCGGGTCACCATCAGAAAACGATCCCGGCCGTAATCCACCAGTTGCAGCAGCAGGGTCTTGGGCTGGCCGTCGGCACTTTGAGTATGCAGCTGCAAAGAATCGCTCCAGCGTCCCTGGCGGGCATAGGCGGCGAATTCAGGCGCGCGCAGAATATTGAAAATACTGTGGCCGATATCGGTTTTGGAGCGCAGGCCCAGGTGCTGGCGTGCGCTGCGGTTGCACCAGGTCAGGTTCATCTCGCCGTCCAGCGTGACCGCGCCGTCCGGCAGCGCTTCAGCGGCTTCCAGCATGCGCCGCATGTCGTTTTCCTGGCTTTCAATGATCTGGCGGTCGTTGCGCAGCTTGCGGTAGATGAGCGAGAGAATGTCATCCCAGGGGCCGACCGACACGGGTGGGGCGCTTTCGATGTTCTGCGCCCAGCGCGTGATCTGCGATACCTGTCGGCCGCTGACCAATATCATCAACAACAGACCGAAGACGAACGTGCCCCACCCCAGGTGCGGGTTGAACCACGAGCCCAGGGCATAGCCTGCAAGGGCCCATAAAAATACGGTGAACAACGTTTTCGTCATGACAGCCTGCTGGAAGAATCGCCGGGGATCAGCGTAGAGGTTGGACAGCGAAACGATAACCCGCGCCGCGCACGGTTTCTATATGCGCATCGTGTCCCGTGGGCTCAAGCGCCTTGCGCAACCTGCGGATATGCACGTCTACGGTGCGCTCTTCGACAAAAACGTGATCGCCCCAGACCTGATCAAGCAATTGAGCGCGCGAGAACACCCTTTCGGTATGCGTCATGAAAAAGTGCAGCAGGCGGAATTCAGTCGGGCCGACCGACAGCCCCTGCTGGCCGCCCGATACGCGATGTGTGCTTGGGTCGAGGCGCAAAGTGCCGATTTCCACGATGTCGTCGGTCAGTTGCGGCGCGCGGCGGCGCAGCACGGCCTTGATGCGGGCGATCAGTTCTTTGGGCGAAAAAGGCTTGGTGATGTAATCGTCCGCGCCCGCTTCCAGGCCCTCTACCTTGTCGTGCTCGGCGCCTTTGGCAGTGAGCATGATGAGCGGCACCTGCCGGGTGCGCTCGTCGCTGCGCAGACTGCGGGCCAGCGTGATACCCGAAGCGCCGGGCAGCATCCAGTCCAGCAGGATGAGGTCGGGCAGTTCGGCGCGGATCAGAGTCTGGGCCTGTTCAGCATCAAAAGCGCGCAGCACTTTATGGCCAGCAAAGGAAAGGTTGACGGAAATCAGTTCCTGGATGGCGGGCTCGTCTTCAACAACGAGTATGGTTGTGCTCATATCTATATGGCCTTGGTAGGGTCAGGGAGCGCATGCCGTCGCAGCGTGGTTCCCGGGAAGCTTTGAATCATTTCGCGCAATGCATTTCATTCAGCGCTCCCTGAATACTATGGCGAAAATATTACAGGTTTGTGAATCTTTGGGCGTATAACATGGCTCACGGCCTCGAACGGATGATGTACGATACGAAAATCATGAAAGAGACGCCTTCTTCCCCTACCGATACCGACGCCACTACTCATTTCGGCTACAGCAGCGTGCGCGAGAGCGAAAAAGCTGCCAAGGTGGCCGAAGTTTTCCATTCAGTGGCAAGCCGCTACGACGTCATGAACGATCTGATGTCGGGCGGGTTGCATCGCGCCTGGAAGGCGTTCACCATTGCCCGGGCCGATGTCCGCCCCGGCATGAAAGTGCTCGATATCGCGGGCGGCACGGGCGATCTCGCACGCGCTTTTGCCCGCCGCGCGGGGGCGTCAGGCGAAGTCTGGCTCACCGACATCAACGAATCCATGTTGCGGGTCGGGCGCGACCGCCTGACCGACGACGGCCTGTTGTTGCCGACGGCCGTCTGCGATGCTGAAAAACTGCCGTTTCCCGATGGCTATTTCGACCGCGTCAGCGTGGCGTTCGGCTTGCGCAACATGACTCACAAAGATCACGCGCTGGCCGAGATGCGCCGGGTGCTCAAGCCAGGCGGCAAGCTGCTGGTGCTCGAATTTTCCAAGGTTGCCAAACCTCTGGCGCCTTTGTACGACTGGTATTCCTTTAATGTGCTGCCCTGGCTCGGCTCCCGGGTGGCGGGCGACGCCGAAAGCTACCGCTATCTGGCCGAATCCATACGTGTTCACCCGGGTCAGCAGGAACTGGCTGGCATGCTCGAAGAAGCGGGGCTGTCACGCGTGAAATACTTCAACCTGAGCGCAGGCATTGTCGCCTTGCACGAAGGTGTCAATCTGTAGAAGTCCCGGGCCGCCTGGCACTCAGGCATTGTGTCCTCTTTCAGCTTCTTGTAAGATTCAGTCCTTAATCCCTGATTTTTATTTCTGCGCGCGGTCTGGCCGTGCGCCCACAGGAGACATTCATAATGTCGCAACGTCGTCTTTCGCGATTCTTCGCCATGGCGGTGCTGGCGGTTTCGGCCGTCAGCATGCTGGCCATGCCGTTCGATGCCGAAGCGCGCCGCGCTGGCGGTGGCAAGAGCTTTGGCATGCAGTCCCGCAACGTGACCACCCAGCGCGCGCCCGCCACGCCGCCTGCGGCCACGAACACCCCCCGCAGCGCTGCCGCACCGGCTGCAGGCGCAGCGGCCGGCGCCGCAACCGCGGGTGCCGCGCGCAGCGGCATGTCCCGCTTCCTGGGCCCCATCGCCGGTATTGCGGCGGGCCTGGGCATTGCCGCGCTGCTGTCGCATCTGGGCCTGGGCGGCGCTTTGCTTGAATTCCTGTCCAGCGCCATTCTCATCGGCCTGCTGGTGTTCGGCGTCATGTACCTGGTACGGCGGTTGCGCGGCGGCGCGCGCCAGCCCGTCATGGCACAGTCCGGCAACAACAGCTTCCGCAACGCCGATAACGGCGGCGGTTTCCAGCGCCAGCAGCCGGCGGCTCCCCAGGCGCCAGCCGCCCCGGCAGCCGCCCCCGTGGCGGCGGCTCCCGCCGTGCCTGCCGCGCCCGTCGATTA
>JAAZDZ010000197.1 GCA_012512545.1 Alcaligenaceae bacterium
ACCCGCACGCGCGATGAAGTCATCCGCCGCGAATTCCGGCAGCAGGAAGCCGCCTGGTACGATTCCACCAGCCTGCGCACTTCGCGCGAACGCGTGGATCGCCTGGGCTACTTCAATGAAGTAGACATCAGCACTGCGCCCGTGCCCGGCAGCCCCGATCAGGTTGACGTCAAGGTCGATGTCAAGGAAAAACCCACCGGGCTGATCAACCTGGGCGTGGGCTATGGGTCAAGCGACAAAGTCATGCTGTCGGCAGGCATCAGCCAGGACAACATCTTCGGCAGCGGTAATTCGCTGTCGTTGAACGTCAATACCAGCAAGCGCAACCGCGCCCTGGTGCTGGCCCACACCGACCCCTACTGGACGGAAAACGGCATCAGCAAAACAACGTCGCTGTTCTATCGCCGCACCGAACCCTACGATGCCAGCGATGCCTGGGGCGATTACCAGATCACCTCTTACGGCGGCGGGCTGAACTTCGGCGTGCCCATCACCGAACACGATCGCGTGTTCGCGGGTGTCAGTTTCGAGCACAACAAGATCAGCGATCTGCACGAGCTTTATACGCCGAAGGCGTATCAGGATTTCATCAGAGAATACGGCGAAGGCACGAATTCCGTGGTCTTCAACCTGGGCTGGTCGAAAGACACCCGCGATAGCGCGCTGGCCCCCACCAAGGGGTATTACAGCCACCTGTCGGCCGATGTCTCCACAATGGATCTGCGCTATTACATGCTGCATGGCCAGCATCAGCATTATGTGCCGTTGGGCAAGTCCTATACGCTGGCCTTCAACTTCATGGCCGACTGGGGCAAGACCTACAACGACAAAACCTTCCCGGTCATCAAGAATATGTATGCCGGCGGGATTGGCACGGTACGGGGTTATGAAGGCGGTTCACTGGGGCCGCGCGATCACGACACCAACGATTACCTCGGCGGTTCGCGCCGCCTGGTGGCCAACGCGCAACTGTTTCTGCCATTCCCTGGCGCTACGCGCGACCGCTCTTTGCGCTGGTTCCTGTTTGCCGATGCCGGGCAGGTCGCCACCACAGGCAGCGACACCTGCACCAACGGGCCGACGAGTCACGCATCGGAAGACCCTTGCGGCTGGAGATACTCCGCAGGCGTGGGCCTGTCATGGGAATCCCCGCTGGGCCCGCTGCAGCTGTCTTATGGCCGGCCGCTCAACGACAAACCAGGCGACGAAAAACAGTCGTTCCAGTTCCAGATCGGCACGTCATTCTGATTCCCGGGAAGCCTGAACATAATTCCAGCCGCCCACACATAAGCGGCACAGATTTGTTCAGGGCTTCCTTGTGGCACAATATTCTTTTGATCTTCGCTCCTTGCAAGGTAGAGTATTCATGAAGTCTCAAATCGCATTAAAAGTTTCCGCTCTGTCGCAGGGGCTTGGCCGTAGCCAGCGCGCCTGGATGCTGGCGTCCATGATTGCGGTAGGCGCCGCCCTGGCTGTGCCTGCGGCCCCTGTGCAAGCGCAAGGCACCAAGATCGGCTTTGTGAGCACCGATCGCATTCTGCGTGATTCACCCGCCGCCAAGGCGGCGCAGACAAAAATCGAGCGCGAATTCAGAAAGCGTGAAGACGAGCTCCAGAAGCTGGCCGACAGCCTGAACAGCGACATCCAGAAGTTCGACAAGGACGCGCCTGTGCTGTCCGAATCCGAGCGCGTGACGCGCCAGCGCCGTCTGGCCGATAAAGACACCGATCTGCAGCGCAAGCGTCGCGAATTCCAGGAAGACCTGAACCGCCGCCGCAGCGAAGAGTTCTCTACGCTGATCGAACAGGCCGATGCCGCCATCAAGGCCATCGCCGAACGCGAAGGCTACGACCTCATCATTCAGGATGCCGTCACGGTCAGCCCGCGTGTCGATATCACCGACCAGGTTCTCAAAGCGCTCGGCGGTTGATTCACCATGCCGTTGCTGCTTGCACCGGAACAGGCCATTACGCTTGATCGACTGCTTGCCGAAGCCAATGTCTTGGGTGTCGATTGCAAGCCGGTGCCTGGTTCCGGCAACCCCCTTATCCGCGGGCTGGGTTCGCTCTCGAGCGCCTGCCCAGAACAAATCAGCTTTCTGTCCAACCCCAAGCTGCAAGGCCAGTTGGAAGGCTGCATGGCGGCTGCCGTCATCGTGACGCCGGCTGTCTGGGAAGAATCACTGCAGGGCAAAGAACCGGCTTTTGTTCCTGTGCTGTGCAGCGAACCCTACCTGATGTACGCTCTGCTGGCGCAATGGTTCGACCGGCATCGCCTGGAAAAACTGCCCACAGGCATCCATCCTTCGGCAGTCATTGCCGATTCCGCGCGCATAGAAGAGGGCGTGAATATCGGCCCGCAGTGCGTGGTGGAAGAAGGTGTCAGCATCGGGCGTGGCACGCGCCTGGGGCCGGGCTGTGTTATTGGCGCCGGGTCTTCGCTGGGGCAGGACTGCCTGCTGCATGCCAATGTCACCCTTTACCATGGTGTTACCGTGGGCGATCGCGCCATCCTGCATTCAGGCTGCGTACTGGGCGCCGACGGCTTTGGCTTTGCGCCCGATCCGCGCGGGCAGGGCGCCTGGGCCAAAATCGCCCAACTGGGCGGCGTGACGCTGGGCAATGATGTCGAAATCGGCGCCAATACCACCGTTGATCGCGGCGCCCTTGAAGACACCACCCTGGCTGACGGCGTCAAACTGGATAACCAGATCATGATCGGGCACAACAGCCAGGTGGGCGAACACACTGCCATGGCCGCCTGCGTGGGCGTGGCCGGTTCCACCATCATCGGCAAGCGCTGCACTCTGGCTGGCGCTGCCATGACAGCAGGACACCTGACGCTGGGCGACGATGTGCACATTTCTGGCGCGACAGCAGTGACTTCAAACATTCTGAAGCCGGGCCGCTACACCGGCGTCTTTCCGTATTCCGACCATTCCGATTGGCAACGCAATGCCGCAGTGCTGCCGCAGCTCAATGCCTTGCGTCGCCGCTTGCGCGCGCTGGAGCGCCAGCAGTCTGCCGCCACTGAAGAACCGGGCCAATCCTCATCTCAATGAACCTTACGCCATACTCATGCAGGAATCACAAAAAATAGAACTCGACATCAAACAGATCATGGATCGCCTGCCGCATCGTTACCCGATGCTGCTGGTTGACCGTGTGCTGGAAATGGTGCCTGGCAAGAGCATCGTGGCAATTAAGAACGTAACGCTTAACGAACCGTTCTTCACCGGCCACTTCCCTCATCATCCGGTCATGCCCGGCGTGCTCATCATTGAAGCGCTGGCGCAGGCTTCGGCTTTGTTCTCTTTCGAGGATGACAGCGGCGTCAACCCGGCCAACCCCAAGATTGCCTACTACCTGGTGGGTGTGGATGGGGCGCGCTTCCGCCGCCCCGTCGTGCCTGGCGACCAGCTGCGCCTGGAAAGCACCGCCGACAAAATCAGCCGCTCAATCTGCAAATATACGGCCCGGGCCACGGTGGATGGCCAGCTGGTGGCTGAAGCCAAAATCATGTGCGCAATCCGGGTACTGGAAGACTGATATGGCTGCTCGCATTCACGCCACAGCCATCGTTTCTCCCGGTGCGGAACTTGCCGATGATGTCGAAGTGGGGGCTTACAGCCTGATCGGGCCGAATGTCAGCATCGGCCCCGGCACTCAGGTGGGGCCGCATTGCATCATAGATGGCCACACAGCCATCGGCGCCAATAATGTGTTTTACCGCTTCTGCTCCATCGGTGGCATGCCGCAGGACAAAAAATACAAGGGGGAGCCCACCCGCCTGGAAATCGGCGATGGCAATATGGTGCGCGAGTACGTCACCTTGAATACCGGCACTGTGCAGGATGTCGGCGTAACCCGGCTGGGCAGCGACAACTGGATCATGGCGTATGTGCATGTTGCCCACGATTGCCAGATCGGCTCCCACACCATTCTTGCCAACAATGTGCAGCTGGCCGGACACATCCATGTCGACGACTGGGCCATATTGGGCGGTTCCTCAGCCGTGCATCAGTTCGTGCACATTGGCGCCCACAGCATGGTGGGCGGCGCCAGCTCTATCCGGCAGGATGTTCCGCCTTATGTTGTGGGGGCGGGCGACCCTTTCCGCCCGGTTGGCATCAACTCCGAAGGGCTGCGGCGGCGGGGTTTCGACGCCGACACCATTGCGGTTCTGAAAGACACCTACAAGCTGCTGTATCGCCGCAATCTCAGTGTGGACGAGGCCGCAGCGGCCATGCGCCGTCTTCAGGAAGAAAGCCCTGAGGCCAGCGCGGCCATTGAGACCCTGGCGGTGTTTCTGGAACGCCCCGGCCGGGGCATTGTGCGCTGATGGCTTTGCGTATCGGCATGGTGGCGGGGGAGCCTTCCGGCGACCTTCTGGCCAGTCGCGTCATTGCGGGGCTGCCTGAGTTCGCGCCCGCCGCGCGCTGCGAAGGCATTGGCGGGCCGGCCATGGAGAAAGCAGGCTTCGATGCCTGGCACCCCATGCACGCCCTGACCGTTTTCGGCTATGTCGATGCCCTGAAGCGCCTGCCCGGCCTGCTGCGTATCTATAACGACGTATCGCGCCGCTGGCAGTCGTCCCATCCCGATGTCTTCGTCGGGGTCGATGCCCCGGATTTCAATCTGCGGCTGGAAGAAAAACTCAAGGCCGCAGGCGTGCCCACTGTCCATTTCGTCGGGCCTTCCATCTGGGCCTGGCGCTATGAGCGCATTGAGCGCATCCGGCGGGCTGTCTCGCACATGCTGGTGCTGTTTCCCTTTGAAGTGGAAATCTACGAAAAAGAAGGCGTGCCAGTCACGTGCGTGGGCCACCCCCTGGCGGCCAGCATTCCCATGCAGCCAGACCGCAAAGCGGCCAGGCAGCGCCTGGGCCTGGATCCTGACGCCCGTCTGCTGGCCATCATGCCAGGCAGCCGGGGGTCTGAAATCCGCCAGCTGGGCCCGCGTTTCCTGCAGGCCGCCCGCCTGTTGCAGCAGCGCGACCCCTCCCTGCAGTTTGTCGTACCCATGGTCAATGCCGAAAGGCGCCGTGAATTCGAACGTATGCTGGGCGAACTCACGCTATCGAACTGCCATATCGTCGATAGCAAACGGCTGAAGAATATCGAGCCTGACTGGCCAGCTGCCTGGCATGTCATGGAAGCGGCCGATGCCGTGCTCGTGGCCAGCGGCACAGCCACTCTGGAAGCCGCGCTGTTTAAGCGGCCCATGGTGATTTCCTATGTGCTGACGCCCTTGATGCGCAAAATCATGGAATGGAAATCCGGCCAGCTACGCCCTTATGTGCCCTGGGTCGGCTTGCCCAATGTGCTGGAACGGGATTTCGTCGTGCCCGAGCTGCTGCAGGATGAAGCCACGCCCGAAGCCCTGGCGGAAGCTACCTGGCGGGCTCTGGCCGATACCGGCTACGCGGCTTCCATTGAGCAGCGGTTCACCGACATGCATCGCAGCCTGGCTCTCGATACCCCCAGGCTGGTGGCCGAAGCGATTATCGGGCAGGCAGGCGGCGGTGCAAAGTAGCCTGTTCGAGAATGGCTCCATGCCAGCGTTACTGTGCGCCGGCGTGGATGAAGCCGGGCGCGGCCCCTTGGCCGGGCCAGTGTTTGCGGCGGCTGTTATTCTGCATGAACCCACGCCCATCGCGGGCCTGAACGACTCCAAAAAACTGAGCGCGGCGCGGCGCGAGGCGCTGGCGCTGGCTATCCGGCAGCATGCCCTGGCATGGAGCATCGCCAGCGCCAGTGTGGCTGAAATAGACGAACTCAATATATTGGGCGCCACCATGCTGGCCATGCGCCGCGCCTGCGAAGGCTTGCAGCATGCGCCGCAGCATGTGCTGGTGGATGGCAACCGGGTGCCTCAAGGCTTGTCATGCAGTGCTCAGAGCATTGTTGGCGGCGATGCCAGGGTTCCGGCGATTTCGGCAGCTTCAATTCTGGCCAAGACGGCCCGGGATGCCTATTGCCAGGCCATGCA
>JAAZDZ010000198.1 GCA_012512545.1 Alcaligenaceae bacterium
ATGAAACCTCCCGGAGACCGACTTGATCACCAAAATCTCTGCTTCCGTCGCCCAGGCCCTGGAAGGCATACAGGACGACGCTACAGTGCTCATCGGCGGCTTCGGCACCGCAGGCATTCCGCTGGAACTCATTGACGGCCTGTGCGAACTCCCCGTCAAGGGTCTGACTGTTGTCAACAACAACGCAGGCAATGGCGATACGGGGCTGGCCGCGCTGCTGAAAACCGGCAAGGTCCGAAAAATCATCTGCAGCTTTCCGCGCCAGGCCGACTCCCATGTTTTCGACGCCCTCTACCGCGCAGGCAAACTGGAGCTCGAACTGGTGCCACAGGGCACTCTGGCCGAAAGGCTGCGCGCCGCAGGCGCAGGCATCGGCGGCTTCTTCTGCCCCACTGCCTACGGCACCGAACTGGCCGCCGGCCGCGAAACACGCGAAATCCGCGGGCGCCACTATGTATTTGAAGAGCCCATTCATGGCGATGTCGCCCTGATCAAGGCGGAACGCGGCGATCGCTGGGGCAATCTGGTGTACCGCAAGGCTGCGCGCAATTTCGGCCCGGTCATGGCGACCGCTGCAAAACTGACTATCGCGTCCGTGCATGAAGTCGCGGAGCTCGGCGAGATCGACCCCGAAACCGTTGTGACGCCCGGCATTTACGTAGATCGCATCGTGCAGGTCGAACGGCAGGCCACCGCTGCTGGCGGCTTCGCCTGAGGCATCTGGCAAAACAGCGCTGACCCCGCCTTCAGCCGCGCAACGGCACTGATAAGGCGGTGTACCCATTTGCAGAAAAGGACATCACATGGCCACCTACCAAGCAAGAACCAAGCAGGAAATCGCCCAGCGCATCGCTCTGGACATTCCTGACGGCTCCTACGTCAATCTGGGCATCGGCATGCCCACCCTGGTTTCCAACTATCTTCCTTCCGACCGCGAAATCATTCTGCAAAGCGAAAACGGAATCCTCGGCATGGGCGAAGCCGCGGCCAAGGGCGAAGAAGACTACGACCTCATCAACGCGGGCAAGCAGCCTGTCACCTTGCTTGATGGCGGCGCGTATTTCCATCATGCCGACAGTTTCGGCATGATGCGCGGCGGCCACCTGGATATCTGCGTACTGGGCGCCTTTCAGGTATCAGCCACCGGCGACCTGGCCAACTGGAGCACGGGCGAACCCGGCGCGATTCCCGCAGTGGGCGGCGCCATGGATCTGGCCATCGGCGCCAGACAGACCTGGGTCATGAGCACCCTGCTTACCCGCGATGGTGTCAGCAAGCTGGTGGAAAAATGCAGCTACCCGCTGACAGGCATCGGCTGCGTGACGCGCTTCTACAGCGACCTGGGCACACTGGCCTGCACCCCAAACGGCTTGCAGCTGATCGACCTGGCCGATGGGCTGGACAAGGCCGGACTGGAACGCATTATCGGCCTGCCGATTGCTGACCCCGCCTGAGCACGCCCACCGATTTCTCATTCCAACCACGACACCCTGTTTCATGACCCTGAAAGAAGCCACCCTGGTGACTGGCGCCAGTTCCGGCATTGGCCGCGCCATCAGCGAGATGCTGCTGGAAAACGGCCGCACCGTCATCAACCTGGACTACATCGCGCCAGACTGGAGCCACCCCCAGCTGGTGTCATTCCAGGCCGACCTGACCAACGCCCGGCAGACCCGCGAACAGGCGCAGCGCATTACGTCCGGATACGCCATCACGGCGCTGGTGAACAACGCAGGCGCCACCCGCCCCGGCACCATCGACACCGCCACGCTGGAAGACCTGGACTACGTTGTGGCCCTGCACTTCCAGGCCACTTTGATTCTCATCCAGGCGGTGCTGCCGTCGCTGCGCGCCTGCGGCAATGGCCGCATCGTCAATATGAGTTCGCGCGCCGCTCTGGGCAAGCCTGAGCGCGTGGTCTATTCCGCCACCAAGGCCGGCCTGGTGGGTATGACCCGCACACTGGCCATGGAACTCGGCGGCGACGGCATCACCGTCAATGCCATCGGCCCCGGCCCCATTGCCACTGAACTTTTCCGTAAAAGCAACCCTGAAGGCGCTCCGCGCACCGAGAAAATCATTGACAGCATCCTCGTCAAGCGACTCGGCACGCCGGAAGACGTCGCCAGGGCTGCCATGTTCTTCCTTCACCCGGAGAACAGTTTCATTACCGGTCAGACTCTGTACGTCTGTGGCGGCACCTCGTTAGGCGGCGTCTGAAGCGGCCTTATCGGCTGTTTCTGGCTGGCTTCCCTTCTTTGCCCGACGTTCCTGACCTTCAACCCTCAACTTGTGAATCCCGGAGTTTTTATGCGTCCATTCAAGAACACCCGCCGCAGCGTGCTGCGCGCCCTCGCGCTGGCCAGCGCCTTGTCTTTCGGCGGCCTGAGCGCCATGGCACCGTCCACTGCAGCTGCCCAGTCGTTCCCCACCAAGCCCGTCACCATCATTGTGCCGTTCTCCGCTGGCGGCACCACTGATATCCTGGCCCGCATTATCGGCC
Source organism: Alcaligenaceae bacterium (assembly GCA_012512545.1). Lineage (GTDB taxonomy): Bacteria > Pseudomonadota > Gammaproteobacteria > Burkholderiales > Burkholderiaceae_B > Yanghanlia. The sequence goes on from JAAZDZ010000198.1 coordinate 2,504, forward strand.
AGTACCTGGGCAACAAGTTCGGCGAAAGCGTGGTGATTGAAAACCGCGACGGCGCAGGCGGCAACATCGGCACCCAGACTGCCGCACGCTCCAAGGCCGACGGCTACACCCTGCTGATGGGCACCGTAGGCACACACGCCATCAACGCCGCGTTGTACAGCAAGCTGAACTTCGACCATGTCAAGGATTTCCAGCCCCTGACCCGCGTCGCCATGGTTCCCAACCTGCTGGTCGTCAACCCCGAGCGCCCCTACCGCACGGTTGAGGAACTCATCGCATACGCCAAGGCCAACCCCGGTGAAGTCGCTTTCGCCTCGTCGGGCAACGGTTCTTCCATCCACCTGTCGGGCGAGCTGTTCAAGCTGATGACCGACGTGGACATGCTGCACGTTCCCTATCGCGGCAGCGCGGGCGCCGTCACCGACCTGCTCGGCGGCCAGGTTGACATCATGTTCGACAACATGCCCTCTGCCATTCAGCACGTGCGCAGCGGCGCCCTGGTGCCGATCGCCGTGACCCCTGCCCTGCGCTCCGAGCAGCTGCCGGACACCCCGACCATCGCTGAAGCCGGCGTTCCCGGCTACGAAGCCACTTCGTGGTTCGGTCTGTTCGCCCCTGCAGGCACGCCGGATGATGTCGTGCAAACCCTGCACGCAGCGATTGTCGAAGGCTTGAAGGACCCTGAAGTCATTGAAAAGTTCTCGGCTCAGGGCGCCGTCATCGTGGCCGAAACACCTGAAGAATTCGCTGCCTTCATCGCATCCGAAACCGAAAAATGGGCAGATGTGGTGAAACGCTCCGGTGCTACCGTAAACTAAGCCCTATTGTCATCACTGCAAACCAGGAGAAAATCCGATATGAGCAAGCAAGCATTCATCTGCGACGGTATCCGCACGCCGTTTGGCCGCTACGGCGGCGCTCTGTCCAGCGTCCGTCCCGACGATCTGGGCGCCATCGTCATCCGCGCCCTCATGGAGCGCAATGCCAAAGTGGACTGGCAACTCGTTGACGACGTACTGTTCGGCAACGCCAACCAAGCTGGCGAAGACAACCGCAACGTCGCGCGCATGTCTGCTCTGCTTGCCGGTTTGCCCATCGACGTGCCCGGCGCCACCATCAACCGTCTGTGCGGTTCGGGCCTGGACGCCATTGGCTCGTCAGCCCGCGCCATCCGCGTAGGCGAAGCCGGCCTGATGATTGCGGGCGGCACCGAAAGCATGACCCGCGCACCGTTCGTCATGCCCAAGGCAGGCACTGCTTTTTCGCGCGCCAATACCGTTTATGACACCACCATTGGCTGGCGCTTCGTCAACAAGCAGATGAAGGAACAGTACGGCATCGACTCCATGCCCGAAACGGCTGAAAACGTGGCAGACGACTTCGGCATCGAACGCGAAGCCCAGGACCGCATGGCCCTGGCCAGCCAGATCAAGGCCGCCGCTGCCCAGAAGGCAGGCATTCTGGCCGAGGAAATCACCCCGGTCTCGATTCCCCAGCGCAAGGGCGACCCCGTCATCGTCAAGGACGACGAGCACCTGCGTGAAACCTCTCTGGAAGCGCTGGCCAAGCTCAGGGGCATTGTGCGCCCCGATGGCACCGTTACCGCAGGCAATGCCAGCGGCGTGAACGACGGCGCCTGCGCTGTGCTGCTGGCCGATGAAGAAAGCGCCGCCAAACACGGCCTGACGCCGCGCGCCCGCGTGGTCGGCATGGCCATGGCTGGCGTAGCTCCCCGCATCATGGGCATCGGCCCGGCGCCTGCTACCCAGAAGCTGCTGGCCCAGACAGGCATCAGCCTCGACCAGATCGACGTCATCGAACTGAACGAAGCCTTCGCCGCTCAAGGGCTGGCCGTGCTGCGCCAGCTTGGCATCCAGGATGACGACCCCCGCGTCAACCCCAACGGCGGCGCTATCGCCCTGGGCCACCCGCTGGGCGCCAGCGGTGCCCGTCTGGCCATCGCTGCCGTGAACCAGCTGCACCGCACGGGTGGCCGCTATGCGCTGTGCACCATGTGCATCGGCGTCGGCCAGGGTATTGCTGTTCTGCTCGAAAGAGTGTAAATAGCGGCTTTGGCGCGCTGCCGCAAGGCGGCGCGCCAGGCTTTTATACTCATTCACAACAACAACACTCATCCGCAGCCATGACAACCGCCCTCTCCACGTCCCCCGCCAGATCGCCTGGCGACGGCTACGTTCAATCCTTTGCCCGGGGGCTGGCAGTCATTCGCAGTTTCAGCGCCGATGCGCCATCCCAGACCATCACGGATGTCGCGCAGCGCACGGGCCTGACCCGCGCTGGCGCGCGCCGCATCCTGCACACCCTGCATGCGCTGGGCTATGTGGAAATCGACGGCAGGCAGTTCCGCCTGACCGCCAAAGTGCTGGATCTCGGCTTCGCCTATCTCAGTTCCCTGCCCCTCTGGAGCCTGGCCGAACCTTTTATGGAAGCCCTGGTTCGCGACATCAACGAATCCAGTTCCATCGCCGTGCTGAACGGCAACGAAATCATCTACGTTCTGCGCGTACCCACTCAAAAAATCATCTCCATCAATCTGGGCGTAGGCAGCCGCCTGCCCGCCTATTGCTCTTCCATGGGAAGGGTGTTGCTGGCCGATCTGAGCGACGCCGAGCTCGAAGAACAACTGGCCACCACCGAACTGCTGGCCCGCACGCCCTACACGCTGACCCAGGCCGACCGCATCCGCGAAGAAATCCTGCGCGTGCGTCAGCAAGGCTGGGCACTCATCAATCAGGAACTGGAACTGGGCCTGATTTCCCTGGCCGCCCCCATCACCAACCGCAACGGCAAAGCCATGGCAGCCATCAACGTCGGCATGCACATCAGCCGCATGGACGCCGGACAGGCGCAACGCGACATTCTGCCCAAACTACTGGCCACCGCCCGCCAGCTCAGCGAACACGCAGCCCGCTCAGGCGCTTACTAGCAACGCACTCAGCGCAGGCGGCGACGCAGGGTTCTCAAAACTGCGCCACAATAAGTCTTTTTTGCTCAGACCGGAAAAGACACCCATGCTGCACTGCTTGCTTCGCTCCCGCTTCGTCCCTGTCATCCATGCCCTGACAGCCGCCACCCTGTCCGTGGCAGCGCTGGGGGTGGCGCACGCCCAACAACGTCCTTCTCTTGATGTCCCCTACATCAAAACGCCCGACGCCGTGGTGGAGCGCATGCTGGAACTGGGGCAGGTCGGGCCGGACGATTACCTGATCGACCTCGGATCGGGCGATGGCCGCATCCCCATTGCCGCCGCCCTCAAACACGGCACGCGCGGCCTCGGGGTGGATCTTGACCCGGCCCGCACGGAAGAAGCCCGCGCGGCCGCCCAGGCAGCCGGCGTGGCCGGACAGGTGAAGTTCCGCACGGAAAACCTGTTTGATACCGATCTCAGCCAGGCGACGGTCATCAGCATGTATCTGTTCAATGAGATCAATCTGCGCCTGCGCCCCGAGCTGCTCAAGCTCAAGCCCGGCACCCGCATCGTCGCCCATGCCTTCCACATGGAAGACTGGACGCCCGAGCGCCACGATATTGTCGAACACCGCGACATCTTTCTGTGGACCGTGCCCGCGCAAGTGGCAGGGCTCTGGAACGTGGAGGTGCCCGGCCACCGCAACTTCGTCCTGCGCGTCTGGCAACAGTTCGACCGTGTGCAGGCTGTTTCCACCACCATGGACGAACACTCCATTCCGGCCATCGAAATGACGGTTTCCGGCCCGGAAATCCGTTACACGCTTCACACCCTGGATGGCGAACATACCTACACCGGCACCGTGGACGGCAAGCGCATGAGTGGCACCAGCAGTGTGGGCGATTGGTCAGCCACGAAAATGTGATCACACGGCCAAAAGTTGCGTCACCCCCCGTCCAGGTGACAGAATCCTGATACAGACCCCATCACTCAGGAACCAGAGAATGAAAATCGCCATCATCGGAGCAGGCGTCATTGGC
>JAAZDZ010000199.1 GCA_012512545.1 Alcaligenaceae bacterium
AGACAACTCCTCGTTCCAAATCTGCAAGTTCAGCGATTTCTGAGTATAAGTGTCGAGCTGCTGGCCTATGAAGCGAGGCTGCGTCTTTTTAAATGACTTCGGTGCAGGGTAACCAAGCGCTTCGCATACGGCGGTTTTGACGATTTTTGAACGCGTACGCAGTGCCAGACCTGCAAGGTCTAGTCCCGTCAAGTTCTCGTTGAGAAGTGCCTCAAGATGCTGGGTTGGTATCCAGTATTCCGGGTGTCCAACCTCAATAAGGCTGTATATATCGTGTCCCGAAAGAGCGATGGCCTGTTTGTATTCAATGGGATGCTTTTCCGTCATGGTCCTTTCTGGGAGTCAGCAGTTCCACGACACTAACTTCCAGAGAAGCGGCGAGAGCTTCGAGTGTGCTCAAAGACACATTACGCTCTTGTCGCTCCACAGAACCTATATAAGTCCGGTGCAGACCGCAGCGGGCCGCAAGCTCCTCCTGCGAATATTGTCGAGCCTTTCGCAGCAGACGCAGATTCTCAGCCAATATGGCTCGTAAGGAACATTCAATTGAGCTGGTCATCGTTGGAACAGTAAAAATTGGTAGCAATTGTCTCTGGGCGATGACTTTAAGGCTACAGACTATGAGTAGCATTTATTGACCTGCTGTGATTCACCCCGCAAGAACCCATGTTTTAAAGCGGGCTTATCGCGCGCTGCGGCGGCGGTCGCGATACAGTGGGCGTATCAGTTTTTCAGGGGCAATCCGCCATGGCTTATCCGGCTTTCTTTGACACTATTCCCACTATTACCTTGCGTGATCCGCTGGCGCGGTTGCTGGGGGCGGCGCAGGATGGCCTGATCGAATATTCGTTTGCCGAAGCGGTGAAGCTGACCGGGCATTCATGCCCGACCGTGGCCGGGGCGTGGCTGATGACGGTGGGCGCGCTCAAACGGTTGTACGGAGACGATATTCCCTTGCGGGGCGGGATTGCGGTGCAATTTCAGAAAAGCGCCGCCGAAGGCGTGACAGGCGTGATCGCCAGTGTGGTGACTTTCCTTACCGGCGCCACTGAAGACACCGGCTTCAAGGGCTTGCGCGGGCGGTTTGTGCGGCGCGATCTCATGAGCTTTGATCAGCCTCTCGACGGAGACATCCGCTTTGAGCGCCTTGATACGGGTCAGGCCGTGACGGTCAGCTTCGATGCTTCCGTGGTGCCTGCGCCGTCAGACATGATGCCGCGCCTGTTCATGGCCATGCAGGACGATGCCACGCCGGAGCAGCAAATGGCCTTTGCCGAGATCTGGCAAGATCGCGTGCGCCGCATTTTTGAACACGCAGAACAGCCTCAATTGTTGAAATATGTCTGATACACACAAAGTCTTGCACGATAATCGTTGACCCGATCGGGCAAGCCCGGTTACTCTGCTGTTGGCAAGTGAATATTTAGGTTAGTTATTTGGATCAGTTAGCACAACATCATGTGCCGATGAGTGCCTGTATACGCCTGGCGTCCTGCCCGAGCATTTCCGCTCAACATCAACAGGAGTATTAACATGAGCACTCAAAAAGAGTTCGGTATCGTCAAGTGGTTCAACAATGAAAAGGGCTTTGGCTTCATTACCCCCGAAGCCGGTGGTAAAGACCTTTTCGCTCACTACACGGAAATCGTTGGCGAAGGCCATCGTTCCCTGGAAGAGAACCAGCGTGTTTCTTTCGTTTCCGGCATGGGCCAGAAAGGTCCCCAGGCCAAGTCGATTCAGGCTGTTTAAAGTCTGATACAAGCCCGGCTTGAAAAGGCCGGGCTTCAGGCGGCAAACGCCTCGATTCACGCACCCCGGTGGTTCAGGCTTCCGGGGTGTTTGCATATTTACGGGTATATGGCACTTTATATATCCGCTGCCAGCTCCCTGGCTGCACCTCGGGCCATGGCGTATTCTAAAATGCTGTTTTCTTGTTCATATCGATTGGTGGAATGAATGCCATCAAGATGGTTGAAGTCGCGATTACTGCAGTTTTCGTCGGTTATCGCGTTGGGTATCGGCGTTCTGGTTTTCATTCAGTTGCTGGAATCACGTTCCTCTACGTGGCAGCAGGCCCAGACAGCGAATACCAACCTGCTGTTCACAGTGGGGCATGTGCTGGAACGCACGCTCGAAACGGCTGATCGTTCATTGCGGCATTCTGTGGTGGTGATGGAAGCGGCTGCCGGTCATGGCAGAACGGGTATGAATGCCGCGCTGACGGTGCCGCCCGAAACCCTGTTATTCGCCGCAGCGCCAGAGAACGGTTTTGGACACCAGCTGGTGCTGGACAAGCAAGGCCGGGTTCTTGCAACTTCTGGTACGCCGCCACCGGGCGATTGGGACTTAGGCGAACGTCCTTACTTCACAGTCCATCGCGATCACGCTGACGTCGGTTTCTTTATCGGCCCGCCGTTTCTTTCCGCAATGGACAACCGGCCCAGTGTGCCAATGAGCCGGCGCTGGAATCTTCCCGATGGCAGCTTCGGCGGGGTGATTGTCCAGACGCTGCAACTGTCCGTCCTGTA
>JAAZDZ010000200.1 GCA_012512545.1 Alcaligenaceae bacterium
CGCTCACCCGCCGCACTACGGACAGCCACAGCCACCAGCCCAGAGCGGAAGCCAGCACGGCCATATATGCCATGCCCATAATGGATTCCACTGACCACACGGTGGGGCGTTGTGGCACGAACAGCAGCAGGGGCAGGCAGAACAGCGAACCCAGCAGCATTTGCCAGGTGATGAAGTTCAGCATGGCAGGGGGCCGTTCCTGGAAAAGCTTTTTGCTGGGGACCACGCCGCCGCCCCAGCACAGCCCCGCAAGCAGGCCGGGAATGAGCGCCAGCACATTGCCCATGCCCTTCCAGGGCGCAATCACCAGCACCAGCCCGACAGCCGCCAGCACGAATGACGCCAGATGCAGGCGCGACAGCCGTTCGCCCAGCACCGGCCAGGCGATGGCGGCGGCCCAGAACGGCATGGTGTAGGCCAGCAGCACAACCTGCCCGGCTCCGCCCATGGTCAGCGCCAGCTGCCCCAGACATTGAAAAAGCACCGTCTGCAGCAGCGCCACCAGCAGCGACGGGCCAAGAGGCGGCACTTCAAAACGTTGTCCCACGGACAACTGCAAGACCAGCAGCACGCAAAAAGCGATCAGACAGCGCCAGAACACCAGATTGAACGGCCCCATCCAATCCATCATGTATTTCATGACAATCCAGCTGAAGCCCCAGACAATGACGGCAAAGGCCATCAGCACCAGGGCGGCGGGGTCGCTGCGGGTCGTGTTCAAGAGATGGCTCCTGCCGCGTCCTGGCGCGCCCGCATGCCTCGATCGAAGTCAACACGCGCCAGAACCATAAGGCCCAGGACAAAAAAGCTGCCTGTCAGCAGCAGCGCCAGGCGGTGATTGCCGCCGCTCACCCATGTGACCACGCCGTAGAACAACGGCCCCACCACGGCTGCCAGCTGGATGGCGAATGTCCAGAGGGAAAAGAATTCGGCCAGGCGCCGGGGTGGTGCAAACGCCCCCACCATGGCCCGCCCGGCGCTCTGGCTGGTGCCCATGCACAAGCCCGCCAGCGTGGCTGCCAGCCAGAACACCCAGGGCTGCACTGCCACGCAGGCGACCAGCACCATGAGTATCCAACCGGCCAATGTGATGGCCAGCGCGGGCTTATGACCGATGCGATCCTGAAAATGCCCGAAGGAAAACGCCCCCACTGCGGCGGCGATATTCACGGTGAAGACCAGCATCATGGTTTGCGCCATGGTGAAGCCCATGGCTTCGGAAGCATAGACAGCCGCCAGAGTGACGACAACGGCAATGCCCGCCTGGTAGCAGGCGCCACAGATCAGCAGACGGCGGAAATCGGGGAAATGTGCGTGGGTATCGCGCCAGGCATTGCCCAGGCGTCGCCACAGCCCTTCCTGGACGCGCTGCGTGGCCTGGCCGCGTTCGCGCAGGAAAAGAAAAGCCGGCAGAGCCGCGACAGCGAATATCAGCGCGGTAAGCAGCATGACCCAGGGCACATAGCTTTCGGCAGGCAGCCCTGCGGCCTCGGCCCGCCCGGCAATCACCAGGGCCAGCCCGAGCGCCAGCATGCCGCCGAAGTAACCCAGGCTCCAGCCCCAGCCGGATACCCGGCCGAGCGCTTCGGGCCGGGCGATTTCCGGCAGAAATGCGGCGATCAGGGATTCGCCCACGCAATAGCAGTAATTTGAAATAGCCAGGGCCAGCAGGCCGATGGCGATATCGTTGTGCCAGGCCAGCGCCAGCATGGCGGTGCCCGCCACGCAGCCCGCCGTGCTGATGAAAAGAAAACGGCGCCGACGCGCCTGGGCGTCGGCGCGCGCGCCAAGAGTCGGCATGGTCAGCATCACGACCAGATACGAAAGCGACAGCGCGCTGGTAAAGGCCAGCGTGCCCCAATCGCGCCCCGCCGCCACAACGCCGACAAAATACGCGCTGAACACCGTGGTGAGCACCACCGTGGTGTAGCCTGAATTGGCGAAGTCGTACATCGCCCAGGCCCAGAGTTCGCGTTTGCCTACCCCTGGGTTCAGCGCGCTACCCAGCCGGGACGTGGTTTGCGGCCCGGCAGCGCTCATGCGTTCAATGCTGCAATGCCTGCGCGCGCGATCTGAGCATCTTCATCAGACTTGACGCCCGACACCCCGACTGCCCCCACAACATGGCCATCGTGCACAATGGGCACGCCGCCTTCCAGCATGCCTTCCAGAGGCACCGACAGAAAAGCGTAGCGGCCTTGATTGATGGTGTCTTCAAAGCCCTTGGATTCGCGGCGCCCCAACGCAGCCGCATGGGCTTTGGCCGGAGCGATATGCGAAGACAGGGGCGCTGCGCCGTCCAGGCGCACCAGCCCCAGAAGATGGCCGCCATCGTCAGCCACGGCGATGGTGACCGCCCATTTGTTCTGCTCTGCATGGCGGCGCGCCGCATCGAGTATGTTCTGGACATCGTCAACCGAAAGTACAGGCTTGGTATTCATTGATTTTCCCTGAAGAGATTGGATATCGTTTTCCCCTAGCAGACTTTACGCCAGATACAGCGCTGGGGTAAACTGCTTGTTGATTTCGCCACAGATTCAGCCCGTAACGGGCTTACATTCGACCCGTTACGGGCTTTTTCTTTGGTATCCAATGTCCGCTCAACCGCCACATCACCGGAAAGCCTGCCTTCCACCCGCCTTTTCCCTGCCCCTTCGCCTGCTGACTGCCACGGCATGTCTGGTACTGGCAGGGTGCGCCACGCAGGGCGGTGCGCAGCAGGCGGCCAATCAGCATGAAGGCGAAGGCTCTTTCCTGGTTGACAAACGCAGCGTCCGCAATCAATACCTGGCCAATGTCAGCGCCGATCCTCTCGGCGCCTATCTCAGCGCCGGAGATCAAGACACCGAAGCGCGCAATCTGGCTTCCACCGCGCTTAACTACCTGGGCATCAACTACCGCTTTGGCGGCAACTCGCCCGCCCAGGGCTTCGACTGCAGCGGTCTGGTGCGCTATGCGGCAGAAAAATCCCTGGGTCTGAAACTGCCACGGCGCTCTTCTGAAATGGCGCGCCTGGGCGAATCCATCAAACGCAACGAACTTGAAAGCGGCGACCTGGTGTTCTTCAACACCCGCGGGCAGCGCTTTTCTCATGTAGGCATTTATGTAGGCGATGGCAAGTTCGTGCACGCCCCCAGAACCGGCTCCAAGGTGCGCGTGGAAAGCATGAATGTCGGTTACTGGCAGAAGCGCTACAACGGCGCACGCCGCCTGCCGTCTGAAACCGAAAACTTCGCCAGCGCCGCTGACATCAGAAAGCTCGCCTCCAAATAAGGCAGCCCTCCCCTCTTCCAACCCCGCTGAAGCTGCCTGAATACCGTGCAGGAATCTACTGCTGGCGACGGCAGCAGTCGCGCGGGCAGGCCACTTCGCAGTAGCCGCATTGCGCCAGCGCCTGCTTCATGCTGCACACCGAGCGCCGACAGATCAGCACCCGTACCCCGGAGCGCTGTGCCGCGTTACGGAAGGTCTTCATGACATTGTGCCCAAGAAAATCCGTAAGCAGGATAAGCAGGTCGGTGCCCGAAGGCAGTTGCAGGCTTTTCTTTTTCTGATGGGCCGGATCCCGGCCGCTGATATGCTGCATGATGGTGATGTTGTGGCCCTTGAGGACATCGGGGATATTCCCCAGACGATCGGCCCCTACGACAACGGCACTGACAAGCTGAGACATGGCGGCTCCAGTTACTGATGAACAACCGAGCCTGAATGCTAATAATTCCTATTTAGATTGTCAATAAGGAAAATCCTGAAGCCACCACTCAGCCCGCTGCTTCAATGCTGGTGTTTCCTTCCACCGCTTCCATCACAATATCGCGTGTCAGGCTGGGCGCCAGCATTTCGATCAGCACATACACGTAATCGCGCAGGAACACGCCCGACTTCACTGCCACGCGCGCCGTGTGCGTGCCAAAGAGGTGCCCTGCGGGCAAGCCGATCAGGCCCTTGTCGCGCCGTGGGTCGAAGGCAATCCCGGCGATAATGCCAATGCCCAGGCCCACATCCACATAGGTTTTGATGACATCCGCATCAATGGCTTCCAGCACGATATCCGGCTGCACGTCGTGCGCGGAAAATACGGCGTCGATAGAGGCCCGGCCAGAAAACGCGCGGTC
>JAAZDZ010000201.1 GCA_012512545.1 Alcaligenaceae bacterium
AGTTCGTGCAGCCTTCGCAGGACACGTTTGCGGCTGCAGCGGCCAACGCCGACTGGAACAGCGCTCCGGGCATGGGTGTGGTGCTGACCAACGAGCCGGGCGCCGAATCCTGGCCCATCACCGCAGCCAGCTTCATCCTGATGCACAAGAGCCAGGACAAGCCTGCCAACGGCAAGGCTGTGCTCGATTTCTTTGACTGGGCCTTCAAGAACGGTCAGGAAATGGCCGCTGAACTTGACTACGTTCCCATGCCCGAAAGCGTTGTTTCGCAGATCAAGGATGTCTGGACAACAGAAGTCAAGGCTGCTGATGGCTCGCAGATCTGGAAGTAACAGGTAAAATCGGGGCCTGCCGGTTCCGATAAGAACCTGTAGAAACGGCGCTGTATGCAGTTATGGCGCCGTTTCTGTTCATCCCAAACCCCTCCATCGTTGTATTTCCCACCGGTGTAACGTCAAGCTAGCCGTCATGAAGAGTAATTCCAACGCGCTGATGGACCTTTTGTTCAAGAACCTGACGCGCTCTTTCGCGTTTCTGGTATTCATTCTGCTGGCGGCCATCATGGCGTCGCTGATCTACGGTAGCCGTGAATCCATCGCCGAAAACGGCCTGGCTTTTCTGTGGACCAATGAATGGGACCCGGTACGCAACGTCTATGGTGCGCTGGTGCCGATTACCGGCACACTGCTCACTTCGTTTATCGCGCTCATCATCGCAGTGCCTGTTTCTTTCGGCATTGCCATGTTCCTGACCGAACTTTCTCCTGTATGGCTGCGCCGCCCGCTGGGCACTGCCATCGAGATGCTGGCCGCCATTCCTTCCATCATTTATGGCATGTGGGGCCTGTTTGTCTTTGTGCCCATCTTCCAGCAATACGTTCAGCCACACCTCATCAGCCTGTTTGAAGGCGTGCCGGTGCTGGGGCAGCTTTTCGCAGGTCCGCCTTTTGGCATTGGCGTGTTTACCGCCGGCCTGATTCTGTCCATCATGATCATTCCTTTCATTGCGGCAGTGATGCGCGATGTCTTTGAACTGGTGCCGCCGCTTCTGAAAGAATCGGCCTATGGCCTGGGAAGCACGACCTGGGAAGTCACCTGGAAGGTTGTGTTGCCCTACACCAAAAGCGGGGTGGTCGGCGGCATCATGCTGGGGCTGGGAAGAGCCCTGGGCGAAACCATGGCCGTCACTTTCGTGATCGGCAACTCCTTCAATCTTCCGCAGTCGATATTCGCGCCCTCCAACTCCATTGCGTCTGCGCTGGCCAACGAGTTCAACGAAGCAGGCGGCATGCAGAAAGCCGCATTGCTGGAACTGGGTCTCATTCTGTTCCTGATCACCACCGTTGTGCTCGCCTTCTCCAAGGTGTTGCTGCTGCGCATGTCCAAATCCGAAGGCAGTTCGAGTTAAGCGGGAAAGCCATCATGTTTGAAACCGATACCGTTGTCAGCCTGTCCAATCGCGTTTATCGCCGCAGGCAACTTATCAACCGCGTCATGCTCACGCTGTCGAGCGCGGCGGTGATCTTCGGCCTGTTCTGGCTGTTCTGGATCATCATTACCCTGTTGACCAAAGGCGCTGCTGCGCTGTCCATCACCCTGATCACCCAACCGACCCCGCCACCCGGCGTGGATGGCGGTCTGTTGAACGCCATTGTCGGCAGTGTGCTGATGGCGGTGGTGGCCACCATTATCGGTACGCCCATCGGCGTGCTGGCTGGCACTTACCTGGCTGAATACGGCAGCCGTGGGTGGCTGGCCCCCGCTACGCGTTTTCTGAACGATGTGCTGCTGTCGGCTCCATCCATCGTTATCGGCCTGTTCATCTACGCTGTGTACGTAGCGCAGGTCGAGCATTATTCAGGCTGGGCGGGTGCGCTGGCCCTGGCCATCATTGTGGTGCCGGTCGTGGTGCGATCCACCGACAACATGCTGGCTCTTGTGCCCAATGGTCTGCGTGAAGCAGCGGCGGCTTTGGGGTGCCCCAAATACCGCATCATTACGCTCATCTGCTATCGCGCGGCCCATTCCGGCATGATTACCGGCGTTTTGCTGGCCATTGCCCGTATTTCGGGCGAAACCGCGCCCCTGCTGTTTACCGCGCTGAACAACCAGTTCATGTCGCTCAATATGAATGCGCCGATTGCCAACCTGCCGGTGGTGATTTTCCAGTACGCGGCCAGCCCGTTTGAAGACTGGAACCGCCTTGCCTGGGCAGGCGCCGTCCTGATCACCTTGCTGGTGCTGGGCATCAATATTCTGGCTCGCAGCCTTTTCCGCAACAAATAAGCTGATGGCGGCCAGTCCGCCCGGATATTTCAAATGACTACTTCCGCTACTGCTGAACGCATCAAGCTTGATGTCAAGAATCTGAACTTCTACTACGGTAACTTTCATGCCATCAAAGATGTCAGCTTGCCCATTTTTGAAAACAAGGTCACGGCCTTCATCGGCCCTTCGGGTTGTGGCAAGTCCACCCTGCTGCGCACGTTCAACCGCATGTTCGAGCTTTATCCAGGCCAACGCGCGGAAGGAGAAATTCTGCTGGAAGGCGAAAACCTGCTGCAGTCCAAGCTGGATATCTCTCTTATCCGCGCCAAGGTCGGCATGGTGTTCCAGAAGCCCACGCCTTTCCCCATGAGCATTTACGACAACGTGGCTTTTGGCGTGCGGTTGTTTGAAAAGCTCAGCAAGGCTGAAATGGACGAGCGGGTCGAATGGGCGCTCAGCAAGGCTGCGCTCTGGAACGAAGTGAAGGACAAACTGGGCCAGAGCGGCAATGGCCTGTCGGGCGGGCAGCAGCAGCGCCTGTGCATTGCCCGGGGCGTCGCCATCAAGCCTGAAATCCTGCTGCTCGATGAACCGTGTTCGGCGCTCGACCCGATTTCCACAGCCAAGATTGAAGAACTCATTGCCGAGCTCAAGTCTGAATACACGGTGGTCATCGTGACCCACAATATGCAGCAGGCGGCCCGCTGTTCCGACTACACCGCCTACATGTATCTGGGTGAACTCATGGAGTACGGCGAAACCGACCAGGTGTTCGTCAAACCCGCCCGCAAGGAAACCGAAGACTACATCACTGGCCGCTTCGGCTGAGCAACCCGCTCCGGCCTGCAAGCCAAGGGTTTGCAGGCGCCCGGACAGAAAGCGCAAAAGCCCGCCCCGAGTGTTCGCCGGAGGCGGGCTTTTTCGTGGCTGCAACGTTTGTGCTTGCGGGCGGTTTCAATCTGACCCTGGAGTTTGGCGGCAGGAATCGGGTACCATCATCGTGAATAATTTGAAGATCCGAAGCGCCGCGATCAACCGACGGCGGAAACGACAAGAGGAGCAATAATGTCATCTACCATCAACACCATGCTGGTTGAAAAAAGGGTGATTCATCCGCCCGCAGAGTTTTCGGCCCAGGCGCGGATTTCCAGCATGGAGCAGTACCGGGCTCTGTGTG
>JAAZDZ010000202.1 GCA_012512545.1 Alcaligenaceae bacterium
CCAGGCGGAAGCCGAGCGCGAACGGCGCGCCAAGGTCATTCACGCCGAAGGCGAGCGTCAGGCGGCCCAGGCTCTGGCCGATGCCGCCCAAGTGCTGTCGGAACAACCCGCTGCCCTGCAGCTGCGCTATCTGCAGACGCTGACCCAGGTGGCGGGCGATAAATCCTCCACTCTGGTGTTTCCGGTGCCGGTCGATCTCATCGACCGCATTCTCAAGACGCCGAAACAAGAATAGGGGCGCGCCATGCAGTTGGGCATGATTGGCTTGGGCCGCATGGGCGGCAATATGGCGCAAAGGCTGATACTGCGGGGCCACGAATGCGTGGGTTACGACCCTGATGCGCAGGCGCGTCAGCGGCTGGCCGATTTGGGCGGCGCTGTCTGCGACAGTCTGGCCACTCTGGTCGGCCAGCTTGCCGCCCCGCGCGTTCTGTGGCTGATGCTGCCCGTGCATCTGGTGGATAGCACTCTGGACGAGCTCAAACCCTTGCTGCAGAAAGGCGATGTCGTGGTGGATGGCGGGAACTCCATGTGGCGGGATACTGTCCGTCGCGCCGCGCAGTGGTCGGCGGCAGGCGTTGAGTATCTTGATGTCGGCACCAGCGGCGGCGTGCGCGGCCTTGAGCGCGGCTATTGCCTGATGGCAGGCGGCTCGCCGCAGGGCTTCCAGCGCATAGAGCCGCTGCTGCTGGCGCTGGCGCCCGGCGCTGACGCGGCCCCGCCCACGCCGGGCAGGGCTTTGGGCGGCATGGCAGAGCAGGGCTATATGCATTGCGGCCCGGCTGGCGCAGGGCACTTTGTCAAAATGGTCCATAACGCCATTGAATACGGCATCATGGCGGCTTATGCCGAAGGCTTCAATCTGCTGCAGCAGGCCGGGCAGGGCCGCGAAGGCGGCGCCAGTCAAAACAATGCCATTTCCCCTGCTCATCCTGAACACTACGGCTACGACTTCAATCTCCCTGAAATCGCAGAACTCTGGCGCCGCGGCAGCGTGATCGGCTCCTGGCTGCTGGATCTCACCGCCCAGGCATTGCAGCAGCAACCTGATCTGCAGCGCTACGCAGGCAAGGTGTCTGATTCCGGGGAAGGGCGCTGGGCCATGAACGCAGCCCTTGACCTCGGAACGCCTGCGCCGGTGCTTTCGGCGGCCTTGTTCAGCCGCTTTGAATCGCGCGAAAGCGCCACATTTGCCATGCAGATGCTGTCGGCCATGCGAGAACAGTTTGGCGGCCATGTTGAAGCGGCGGCTCCCGACGAATAAGCCGCCGCGCCCAGAGAGGTTCCCATGACGATTTTTCCAGAGACTCAGAACGAACCTGCCGATGCACTGGTGTTATTCGGCATGACGGGCGATCTCGCGCACAAGAAGATTTTTCCCGCGTTGTATGGGATGGCGCAGCGCGGCGCTTTGCAGGCCCGCGTGGTGGGGGTGGCTTCTTCCAGGCTGAGCGAGGCTCAACTGCGCCAGCGTATCCGCAAAAGCATCAAGGATGCCAACAAGCCTGAAGACGCCACTGCCATGCGCACACTGATCGAGCATGTGACTTACGTCAGCGGCGACTACAACGACCCCGAGGTCTTCCAGAAGCTCAGAAACGCCTTGCACGGGACGCAGCGGCCCGTGCATTATCTGGCCATTCCTCCGGCTCTGTTCGCCACAGTCATTACCGGCCTGGCAGCCGCCGGGCTGAGCACCGGCGCCCGGGTCATTCTCGAAAAACCGTTTGGCCGCGACCTGGCTTCTGCTCACCACCTGAACCGCATTGCCTGCTCTGTGTTCGCAGAAGAAGATATTTACCGGATTGATCATTTCCTGGGCAAGGAAGCGATCATGAACATCCTGTACTTTCGTTTCGCCAACGCGTTTCTTGAGCCCATCTGGAATCGCAATTACGTCAGCAGCGTGCAAATCACCCTTTCTGAATCGTTTGGCGTCGAGGGCAGGGGAGCGTTCTATGAAAGCGCGGGCTGCCTGCGTGACGTTGTTCAGAACCATCTGTTCCAGGTGGTGGGCCTGCTGGCGATGGAGCCTCCCGCCTATCGGGGATACGAGCCGGTGCAGGTTGAAAAGACCAAGGTTTTCAGCGCGATGCGGCCTTTACAGGCTAATGATCTGGTGCGCGGGCAGTATCGGGGGTATCGCGACGAGGCACACGTTGACCCGCGTTCCGATGTCGAAACCTTCTGCGCACTGCGTTTGTATATTGATTCCTGGCGCTGGGAGGGCGTTCCCTGGTTTCTGCGATCGGGAAAATGCATGGATACCACAGCCGCTGAAG
>JAAZDZ010000203.1 GCA_012512545.1 Alcaligenaceae bacterium
CGATTGGTATATGGAAGGCAAGATCAACATCGACGATCTCATCACCCACACCCTGCCGCTGGAACGCATCAACGAAGGCTTCGACCTGATGAAAAGCGGTGAATCCATCCGTTCGGTGGTGCTGTATTAGGGGGTTGCAGCGCCTGCTTACCGCTCAACGCATTCAGTGCTTCCCCGGGGCGCCCGCTTACCGCTCAATGCATTCGGTGCTTTCCGGGGAAGCGCTGGGTGGGCTACATATTGAATGAGGAAATCAATGACGACGGATAATCTTGAAGTGATCAGCCGCCATCGCTGTTTTGGCGGCACGCAGTTTTTTTACAAGCATGATTCCAGCACCATCGGTCTGCCCATGGGGTTTTCGGTGTTTGTGCCGCCCCAGGCCGGACAGGGCCAGGTGCCGGTGCTGTTCTATCTGGCGGGGCTGACTTGCACCGAAGAAACCTTCATGATCAAGGCGGGGGCACAGCGCCGCGCTGCGGAACTGGGGCTGATGCTGGTAACGCCGGACACCAGCCCACGCGGCGCTGGCGTGCCGGGTGAAGATGACGGCTGGGATTTCGGCACTGGCGCAGGCTTTTACCTGGACGCCACTCAGGAACCATGGTCCAGGCATTACCGCATGGAAAGCTATGTGACCCAGGAACTGTTCAAAATCGTTACCACCGAGTTGCCGGGAGATGCGGCGCGGGCAGGCATTTTCGGCCACTCCATGGGCGGCCATGGCGCCCTGGTGCTGGCTCAGCGGCACCGCGATCTCTACCGCTCGGTATCGGCATTTGCGCCAATCGCCGCGCCGTTGCAGTGCCCATGGGGCGAGAAGGCGTTTTCGGGCTACCTCGGCGACGACCGTTCCGCATGGGCTCAGTACGATGCGTCGGAATTGATGGCGGCATCGTCCTGCCCCTACCCGGAAGGCATTCTGGTGGATCAGGGGCTGGCGGACAACTTCCTCGCCAACCAGCTGAACCCGGAGGCGTTCGAGGCCGCGTGCCAGAAGGCCGGGCAGCCGCTCACATTGCGCCGCCACGACGGCTACGACCATGGGTATTACTTCATCTCCACCTTCATGGATGACCACCTGGCCTTCCATGCTGAACGACTTTGAATAAGGTCTGAACCCGGTCCAACATCCTATTAGCACTCCTGGTCTTAGAGTGCTAACATTAAGGGATTAATCGAATTGTTTTCGCGAGGAACACTCATTACGATGAATTCAAGTGCACAAGCCCTGACACTGACTCCCCAGAATAATCTGGCAGTCGCCATTTCCAATCCCGGCGCCCTGGGTACGATCGAGGCCTACATCAGCGCCGTAAACCGTATTCCCATGCTGACGCCAGAGGAAGAAGTTTCGCTGGGGCAGCGCTTGCGTGATGAATCCGATCTCGATGCCGCCCGGCAGCTCATCATGTCCCACCTGCGCCTGGTGGTCTCGATCGCGCGGCAATATCTGGGTTACGGCCTGCCACACGCCGATCTCATTCAGGAAGGCAATGTCGGCCTCATGAAAGCCGTCAAGCGTTTCGATGTCGATCGCGGCGTGCGCCTGGTCTCTTTCGCCGTCCACTGGATCAAGGCCGAAATCCACGAATACATCATCCGCAACTGGCGCATGGTGAAGGTGGCCACCACCAAGGCGCAGCGCAAACTGTTCTTCAATCTGCGCCGCATGCGCCCCGATGGCCAGACGCTGGATACCGAACAGGTGAACGAAATCGCGCGCGAACTCAACGTGCGCCCCGAAGATGACAGCGAAATGGAAGTCCGCATGTCGGGCCGGGAATTCGCTCTCGAAGCCTCGGCAGATGACGACGAAGCCTTCGCGCCCATCTCCTATCTGTCAGATGAAGGGCACGACGAACCCTCCAAGGTTCTGGAACGCCGCGAACACGATTACCTGCAAGGCCCCGGCCAGGCCAAGGCGCTTGAAACGCTAGACCCGCGTTCGCAACGCATTGTGCAGGCCCGCTGGCTGCAAGACGACGGCGGCATGACGCTGACCGAACTCGCAGGCGAATACGGTATTTCCGCCGAACGCGTGCGTCAGATCGAAGCCGCTGCCTTCAAAAAGCTCCGGGCCGTGCTGCAAGCCGCGTAGATACAATCTGTTTCATATAAATGAGGGCAGAAGCTGAACCAAACTGACAATCAGCTGACTAATTCATGACAGGCATTCCATGCAGCGCATTTGGCGCAGTATGAAACTGTCTTCCGCTTCACGCTTCTCTTCTTCCCCTCCCTTTTGAAGCGGATGTTTTAAAGGCACCTTTCATAGGTGCCTTTTTTTTTAGGTTCAGCAGGGCGCCCAAGCGCCGCCTTCGTCGTTGTGGTCTAAATCAACCGCACCCAGTGATCCACCAGCAGTGCGCCGAACAGCAGGGCCAGGTAGACGATGGAGTAACGGAACAGGGCGCGCGAGCGTTCGTCGGTGTAGTGCAGGTACAGCTGCCATGAACGCCACACGAAATAGCCGCTCAGGCCCACGGCGGCCGCCAGATACAGGGCGCCGCTCATGCGCACGATAAAGGGCATGATGCTGGCGGCAAACAGGGCGATGCTGTAGAGCAGAATGTGCAGACGGGTGAACTGCGGGCCATGGGTGACGGGCAGCATGGGCAGGCCCGCGCGTTTGTAATCATTGTTGCGATACAGCGCCAGTGCCCAGAAGTGCGGGGGCGTCCAGATAAAGATGATGAGCACCAGCAGCCAGGCACCTGCGGGTACGGAGTCGGCAATGGCGGCCCAGCCCAGCGCGGGCGGCATGGCGCCGGACAGCCCGCCGATCACGATGTTCTGCGGGGTGCGCGGCTTGAGAATCATGGTGTAGATAATGGCATAGCCCACAAAAGTGGCAAAAGTCAGCCACATCGTCAGGGCATTCACCCAGTGGTAGAGCACCAGCATGCCCGCCGCGCCCAGCAGCCCGGAAAACATCAGCACCTGCAGCGGCGTGATGGTGCCTCGCGCGGTGGCGCGCCGCGCAGTGCGCAGCATGCGGGCGTCGATTTCGCGTTCAATCAGGCAATTGACGGCGAAGGCGGCGGCGGCCAGCAGCCAGATGCCCAGGGTTGCGGCGACGACCCGCCCGGCGTCAGGCAGCCCCGGTGTGGCCAGGAACATGCCGATCACGGCACAGAACACGGCCAGTTGCGTGACCCGGGGCTTGGTCAAGACGAGGTATTGCCGCAGCAGGCTTTGAGAATGCAGGCTGAGTGTCGTCATGAACTACTCCTTTGGAAACGTGGAACAGCCGCGCACAGAGCGTGGTGCAGGCCAGCACCAGCCCGGCCGCTCCGCCGTTGTGAAGCACGGCGATGACAAGAGGCCATTCAAAGAATATGGTGGTCAGGCCAGTGAACAACTGGGCTGCCAGCAGGGCCAGTATCAGCCGGGCGGGTGCACCCAGAGCGGCCGAATTGCGCAGCCGGGTGGCCAGCGCGCCCAGCCAGATGAATACCAGCAGGGCAAAATTGCGATGCACCCAATGAATGCCGGTGAGCGCGTCCTGTGAAATGACTTCGCCTGAAGGCAGCTCACCCAGCGCGCGCAGCAGCGAGAAGCCGCTGGAAAGATCCATGGGCGGCACCCATTGGCCGTGGCAGGTGGGGAAATCCATGCAGGCCAGCGCCGCGTAATTGGTGCTCACCCAGCCGCCCAGCGCAACCTGTACAAACAACAGCAGCAGGCCGCCCAGCGCCCATGGGCGCCAGCGTATTTCCTGCGGTCGCACGGCTGCATGACGTTTTTCGCGGGCGGCCAGCCAGGTCATCATGGACAGCAATATCATGCCGCCCAGCAGATGGCTGGTGACAATCAGCGGCATGAGCTTCATGGTGACTGTCCAGGCGCCGAAAGCCCCTTGCAGGCAGACGGCGGCCAGGGTGGCGATGGCCAGCGCGGGCGAATGCCCGAGCGTCCTGCGATGCCGCCAGGCCAGCCAGGAGATCGCGATGATCAGCATGCCCAGCAGGGCGCCAATATAACGATGCGCCATTTCTATCCAGGCTTTGGTGAAGCTGACCGGGCCATGCGGCATGGCTTCAAACGCATCGCGAATCTGGGTGGCTGCGCCCACCGGGCTGAACTGCCCATAACAGCCGGGCCAGTCGGGGCAGCCCAGCCCTGAATCCGTCAAGCGCACAAATGCCCCGAACATGATGAGGTCCAGAGTCAGAAACCAGGTCAGGAAGACCAGGCGTCGATACCGTTGCGCGATTCTTGGCATAGGCGGCAGCCCTTGTTCAGCCGATCCGGGAGCGCTTGAGCAGCTTGACGATGTCATCGCGCACTTCGATCGGGTCGGCGTTGGGGGGGAATTCCATCATGAGGTTGCCAAGCGGGTCGATAATCCACATGTGATCGCGCAGGGCGTCAATGCCTTGCTGCCCGCTGTGTTCAGCCGTCAGGAAAGCCGCCAGCGCGGCGGGGTCGGCGCGCAGCATATGGGTGCCCGCATAGGCGTCAAGCACGGTCTGGGGCACGGCGCCATCGTCGGTCACGAACCAGACGCGCGACAGGCGTTCAACATTCTTGCCCTGGCTGGCGTGCGAATTGCGCAGAATGAACAGCTTGCGCACGCAGGATTCCGGGCACGCGGCGGTATCGGCGCTGATCAGCACCCATTGGCCGCGCAACGATTCCAGGTTGAAAGGCTGGCCTTGCAGCGTGGTCAGCGGCAGAGCCTGGGCGCCGGGCATGGGGCGTTGCGGGTCGAGGATACGGCCATAGTTGTTATGGCCGTCGGGCCGCAACCCCGACTGCGGCATGAAATAAGCCAGAAACGCGGCCACCACAGGCGCCAGGGCCATCAGCAGAATGGCGTACAACGGCCACATGCTGCGGTTGGCTTTGGCGGGTTTGGCCTGGCTGGAACCGGGTGTCTGGAAAGCGGTGGAGCGGTGAGTTTCGTGGGTGATCATAGGGCTTCCTTGCCGGGCTCATCCTGCCTGGCGCGGCGCAGCATGTTGCGGGCCACAAACAGGATGGCGATCAGGGCAATGGCGCTGAAGCTGAACCATTGCAGGGCGTAACCCCGGTTCTGGTCGGAATCCAGCGAAGGCCCTGGCCATTCGCGGCGCAATTCTGCCCATGCCCCCTGGCCCTGAGTGCCTGCCAGGGGCGTGGCGCCGCTTTCAGGCGGGGAAAGCGCCAGCGATGCGGATGTCTGGGCCAGTACGATGGGCAGCAGGTTCAAGC
>JAAZDZ010000022.1 GCA_012512545.1 Alcaligenaceae bacterium
CGGCTATGAACAGGCCCGCGATGGTGCGCTGCGTAACCTTGAACGCGACTTCTTCAATTCATGGAATGCCATGGAGCGCGCTCAGCAGCTCACCATCGACACCGCCTATCAGGGCGAGATCGACCAATACAGCCTGGTGGTCAAACTGGTGGCCGCAGGCATGCTGGCGTGTTTTCTCATTGCCTTCGTTACCTACGCCTTCCTGAATCGCATGGTGCTGCGTCCCTTGCGCCAGGTTGGCGCGCATGCCGACCGCATCGCCGCCGGCGACCTCACCCATCGCATTCATGTCGATACCAGCAACGAAATCGGTCTGCTGCTTGAAGCCATGCGCCGCATGCAGGAAAGCCTGACCCACATTGTCGGTACCGTGCGGCAGGGCGTTGACGAAATCAACGTTGGCGCGCACGAAATCTATATGGGCAACACCGATCTCAGCGAACGCACTGAACACCAGGCGGTCGCGCTGCAGGAAACGGCGGCCAGCATGGAACAGCTGGCCGGTACCTTGCAACAGAACAATCAGCACGCCACCGAAGCCGATCGCCTGGTCAAAGGGGCGGCTGAGGTCGCCCAGAAAGGAGGCTCAGCGGTCACCGCGGTGGTGGGCACCATGGGCGAAATCTCCGACAGCTCGCACAAAATGGCTGAAATCGTCGGCGTGAGCGACGGCAGTGCTTTCCAGACCAACATCCTCGCCCTCAACGCGGCGGTCGAAGCCGCCCGCGCCGGAGAACAAGGCAAGGGGTTTGCCGTGGTGGCAGGCGAAGTACGTTCCCTGGCGCAGCGCAGCGCCCAGGCCGCCCGCGAAATCAAGCAGCTCATTGAAGAATCCCTGGAAAAAGTATCTGCCGGCGCCCAGCAGGCAGGCAATGCGGGCGCAATCATGGAAGACGTTGTCCGTTCCGTTGATACCGTGACCACCATCATGGCGGAAATCGCAACAGCCTCACATGAACAGTCTGATGGCATCAGCCAGGTGAATGCAGCAGTTGCCGACATGGACGGCGTCACGCAGCAGAACGCTGCGCTTGTTCAGGAAGCGGCAGCGGCTGCCGGTTCCCTGCAGGATCAGGCGCGCCGGTTGGCAGAACTTGTGGCGGTGTTCAAAGTGAACACCTCTGAAATCATTGATGTAACGGCCGATTCCGACCCCGAACCTCACGGGCACAGAATGGGCCGTCAGGTCGATCAGGCATTGCCGGGCTTGCATAACGGAGCAGGGGCGTTGCTACGCTCCTGAAAGAATGGAACCCTTTCAGACTACAAGTTCTATCTTCGCCTTGCCGGAACAGGCCAGGCTGTCGCCTGGCGATTTCAGCCAGGCGGCCAGGCTGTTGAAGGATCGCGCCGGCATCGTACTGGGAGAACACAAGCAGGAAATGGCCGGGCGCACCCTGGCCAGAAGGGCGCACGCAATTGGCCACAGCACGGTTCACGAATACCTGGAAGAACTCGCGCGGAACTCGTTTTCTCCCGAATGGGAGATGTTCATCAATGCGTTCACCATCAACCATACGGCTTTCTTTCGCGAACAGCATCATTTCGAGATTCTGGCGCGCTTTGTGCGTACCCGCAAAAAGCCGATTTCGGTCTGGTGCAGCGCCGCTTCCACAGGCGAAGAACCCTACACCATCGCCATGACGCTGCGCGAAGCCTGTCCGCAGCCGGATGTCGGGGTCTCGGTGTGGGCGACCGATATCGACACCAACGCCATTCAGCGCGCGCGCGAAGGCGTGTACCCCAAAGAACGGGTCAAGCCGGTGTCGGAAGATCACCTGCGCAAATATTTTCAGCGCGGCACCGGCCGCCGGGCCGGCATGGTGCGGGTCAAGGACAATCTGCGGAGCATTGTCGAATTCGGCGTTTTCAACCTGCTGCAGAACGACTGGCCGGCTCCTGGCAGTTTCGATGCCATTTTCTGCCGCAATACCATGATTTACTTCGATAAAGACACGCAGACGAAAATCCTGGAGCGTTTTGCGCCAACGCTCAAACCAGGTGGTTTGCTTTTCGTTGGGCATTCCGAGAACTTTACGTATCTGACCGACGTTTTCCGCCTGCAAGGCCAGACGGTCTATGTAAAGAAGTAAGCGTCTCATTCAGTACGAAGGTGTGATGTTTCTATGACATTGAAAAAAATCCGTGTTTTGTGCGTTGACGACTCTGCGCTGGTGCGCAGTCTGATGGTCGAAATCATCAATGGGCATCCTGACATGGAAGTTGTTGCCACGGCACCCGATCCCATCGTCGCCCGCGACCTCATCAAGCAACATAATCCAGATGTCCTGACGCTGGACGTCGAAATGCCGCGTATGGACGGCCTGGATTTCCTTGAGCGCCTGATGCGATTGCGGCCCATGCCGGTCGTCATGGTGTCTTCCTTGACGGAACGGGGTTCTGAAATCACCATGTGCGCCCTCGAACTGGGCGCCGTCGATTTCGTCACCAAGCCCAAACTGGGACTGCGCGACGGGCTGCTGGAATACAGCCATCTGATTGCCGATAAAATCCGCGCGGCAGCGGCTTCACGCCCCAAAAAACTGGTGCCCCAGGCCGAACGCCCGCGCATGCTGAGCGCGCGTCCGTTCTCGACCACCGAAAAACTCATCATGATCGGGGCGTCCACCGGCGGAACAGAAGCCATCCGGCAAGTGCTGGAGCCGTTGCCGCCAAACAGCCCGGCCATTATGATTACGCAGCATATGCCAGCAGGGTTTACAAAATCTTTCGTTCAGCGGCTCGATAACCTGTGCGCTGTCCAGGTACACGAAGCCGAACATGGTCAGCGCGTGTTGCCCGGCCACGTTTACCTGGCTCCGGGCGGCGTTGCTCACATGAAGCTGGCGCGCTCGGGCGCGAACTACATCGTCGAACTCGACCCCAGCGAACCCGTGAACCGGCACCGGCCATCGGTTGATGTCCTGTTCCATTCGGCTGCCGAAGTGGCGGGGCGCAATGCGGTGGGTGTTCTCCTGACAGGCATGGGGAAGGACGGCGCACAAGGCATGCTGGCCATGAAGCAGGCCGGCGCAGTGACGTTTGCGCAGGACGAAGCCAGTTGTGTGGTATTTGGCATGCCACGCGAGGCCCTGCACATCGGAGCGGCCGATGCGGCGGTTCCCTTGTCCGAGATCAGTGAACGAATTCTTGCCAGTGCTGGCACCAGCAATCAGCGAGTCTAAAATAGCGCGACTGCGGATAATTATTTACCGGAGAGTATCAAGTGGTACAGAAAA
>JAAZDZ010000204.1 GCA_012512545.1 Alcaligenaceae bacterium
CGTGGTTGGACGCGTGGACTATTCCAAATACCTGCTTTTTCCATACATACCCGGGGCCTCGGAGCTTATGGTGCTGTGCGCTGCCATCGCCGGTGCCGGTCTGGCCTTTCTTTGGTTCAACGCCTATCCCGCCCAGGTGTTCATGGGGGATGTGGGAGCGCTGGCGTTGGGCGGCGCTTTGGGCACGATTGCGGTGATTGTCCGCCAGGAAATCGTGCTGTTCATCATGGGCGGGGTGTTTGTGGTTGAAACCCTGTCGGTGATGCTGCAGGTCGCCTGGTTCAAGTACACGAAAAAAAGATACGGAGAAGGGCGGCGCATCTTCAAGATGGCGCCGCTGCATCACCACTTTGAAGTCACGGGCTGGAAGGAAACCCAGGTCGTGGTGCGTTTCTGGATCATCACCATGATGCTGGTGCTGGTCGGTCTGGCGTCCCTGAAAATACGATGAACAGCGTGGCCTTTCCCTCTCTGCGGCAAGCTGGCCTGACCCTGGTTCTGGGGTTGGGCGAGACGGGCCTGGCCGCCGTGCGCTGGTGCCTGAGGCATGGCGTTGCGCTGCGTATCGCCGATACGCGTGAAGCGCCGGCAGGGCTGGAAGCCTTGCTCGACCAGGCTGCCGGACGGCCCGACATCCGCCTGGGCAGTGAGGCGCTAGCCGCCACGGTCTTGCAGGGTGTGACGCGGGTGGTTCTCAGCCCCGGGCTGTGCCCGTCGGACGAACCTCTGGCGGCGTTTCTGGCGCAGGCCCGCGCGCAGGGTACGGAAATCATCGGTGAGATCGAGCTTTTTGCCCTGGCCTTGGCAGATCTGGCCCAGCAGGGCTACCAGCCTAAAGTGCTGGCGGTGACAGGCACCAATGGCAAGACGACCGTCACGGCTCTGGCGCGGCGTCTGGCCGAAGCCAGTGGGTTGCAGGCCGTGGCCGCGGGCAATATCAGTCCGCCCGCCCTGACTGCCTTGATGGAAGCGCTCGATAACGATGCTTTGCCCGATCTCTGGGTGCTTGAGCTCTCGAGTTTTCAGCTGGAAAGCACGCACAGCCTCAGAAGCGATGCCGCTGTTGTGCTCAACCTCAGTCAGGATCACCTCGACTGGCATGGTTCCATGCAAGCCTATGCTGCGGCCAAAGCGCGTTTGCTCGCGGGCGCGCAGGTGCGCATCGTGAATCGAGACGATGCGCTGGTGATGGCCATGGTGGAAGGTCTGCAGTTGCCAGAAGTGCGCAGTTTCGGGCGTGGTCAGCCCGAATACGAAGGTGATCTGGGCCTGGAAGAAAATCATGGCATTGAATGGCTGTCTGTGGTGCCCCTGACGGAAGCAGAGCCTATGTCAGCGGCTGCCCGGCGCAAGCTCAAGGAAACACCCGCGCGGCCCACCGGGGCGGCGCAACGCCTGATGCCTGTCGAAGCCCTGCGTCTGCGCGGGCGGCACAATGCCCTGAACGCCTTGGCGGCCCTGGCGCTGGTGCAAGCCGTTGGCAGCGGCCTGGCGCCCATGCTCCACGCCTTGCGCGAATATGGCGGCGAGCCGCATCGCTGCGAATTCCTGCGCAGCGTGGCAGGCGTCGATTTCGTGAATGACAGCAAGGGCACCAATGTGGGCGCCACGGTGGCTGCGCTGGAAGGCATGGGGCGGCCCGTGGTGCTGATTGCGGGCGGCCTTGGAAAAGGGCAGGACTTCAGCCCGCTGGCGCAAGCGGTCAAGCGTCATGCCAAGGCTGTGGTGCTGATAGGGCAGGATGCGCCCCTGATTCGTGCCGCGTTGGGCGAGGTCTTCGCGGCAGTCAGCGAGGCGGCGACCATGGAAGAGGCAGTGACAGCCGCCATGGCTCAGGCTGCCGAAGGCGATGTTGTGCTGCTGTCGCCCGCCTGCGCCAGCATGGACATGTTCCAGAACTATATGCAGCGGGGGCATCGCTTTGCCGGGGCGGTTGATGAACTGGCAATGGACAGGGGGGAGGTTGCATGAGCCTGTTCTCTGGACTCAGCGGTTCCGGCGCGGGCACTGTGCGGCAAGGCCGCACCAGCATGCCGCTTGTGGATGGCGCGTTGATTGTGGTGTGCGCCACCCTGGCGCTGTTTGGCCTGCTGATGGTGTATTCGGCTTCCATCGCGCTGGCGGATGGCCCGCGTTACGCAAACTATGGCCAGTACTTTTTTGTGACGCGCCATGGGGTGTTCATTCTTCTGGGCACGGTGGCCGCGCTGATCACTTTCACCATTCCGATGCAGGTATGGGAACGTTTTGCCGTGCCGCTTTTCCTGCTTTGCCTGCTGCTGCTGGTGATTGTGCTGATCCCCGGTGTTGGCAGAGAAGTCAATGGCGCGCGGCGCTGGCTGCCACTGGGCATTGTCAATTTCCAGCCGTCCGAGCTGATGAAGGTGGCGGTGGTACTGTTTGCCGCCGACTACACCGTGCGCAAGCAGCAGCATATGCATAATTTTCTGCGCGGCTTCTTGCCCATGAGCTGCGCGCTGGCCGTGGTGGGCATGTTGCTGCTGCTGGAACCAGACCTGGGCGCCTTCATGGTGATCGTGGCGATTGCCATCGGCGTGCTGTTCATTGGCGGCATCAATGGCAAGCTCTTCAGCCTGCTGCTGAGCAGCCTGCTGACCTGCTTCCTTGTCTTGATATGGCTGTCTCCCTGGCGGCGCGAACGTCTGTTCGTTTATCTGGACCCCTGGAACCCGGACAACGCCTATGGCAGCGCCTATCAGTTATCGCATTCGCTGATCGCCCTGGGACGCGGCGAATGGTTTGGCGTGGGGCTGGGAGCCAGCGTCGAGAAGCTGCACTATCTGCCCGAAGCGCATACTGATTTCATTGTGGCTGTCATTGGCGAAGAGCTGGGTTTTGTCGGCGTAGCCGGTCTGATCATCGCGTTTGCGTTCGTCGTGTGGCGCGGTTTTGAAATCGGCCGCCAGGCGATTGCCATGGATCGCACTTTCAGCGGCCTGGCGGCTCAGGGCGTGGCGTTGTGGTTTGGCGTGCAGACCTTCATCAATATTGGCGTGTGCATCGGGTTGCTGCCCACCAAAGGGCTGACTCTGCCTTTGGTGAGTTATGGCGGTACGGGCATTGTCATGAATATCGTCGCTGTGGCGTTGCTGTTACGGGTGGATTACGAGAATCGCAACATGATGAGGGGGAAGCGGACATGAGCACGCGTACTCTGGTCATCATGGCGGGCGGCACCGGCGGGCATATCATGCCAGGCCTGGCCGTGGCGCATGAAATGCAGTCGCGCGGCTGGCGTGTGCTGTGGATC
>JAAZDZ010000205.1 GCA_012512545.1 Alcaligenaceae bacterium
GCCATATACAGCAGCGCCGTCACCACCAGCGTCGCAACCGCCACCAGCAGCGTCAGGCCCTGACGGCCCAGCACCCAGCGCAGGCCGTGGTCGTAGCCCGCAATCAGCCCATCCATCCAGCGCCCCGCCGCCCGCTGGAAGCGGCCCAGCTTCATTTCTGATTCCGGCTTCAGCATGCGGGCGCACATCATGGGGGTCAGCGTGAGAGAAATCACCAGCGACAGCAGAATTGCCACCGCGAGCGTCACGGCAAATTCCCGGAACAGGCGGCCAATGACATCCGTCATGAAGAGCAGCGGAATCAGCACGGCGATCAGCGACAAAGTGAGCGATACCAGAGTGAAGCCGATCTGTTTGGCGCCTTTCAGCGCCGCCTGCATGGGCGGCTCACCTTCTTCAATGTGCCGGGCGATGTTTTCTATCATGACGATGGCGTCATCCACCACGAAGCCCGTGGCAATCGTCAGCGCCATCAAAGTCAGGGTGTTCAGGCTGAAGCCGCTCAAATACATGACGCCGAACGTGCCCACCAGCGACAGCGGCACCACCACACTGGGGATGAAAGTCGCCGACCAGCTGCGCAGGAATACGAAAGTCACCAGCACCACCAGGCCAATGGCCAGCATCATTTCAACCTGCACATTGCTGATGGCTTCGCGTATGGTCTGGGTGCGATCAGCAGCGATGGCCATGTCCACCCCGACCGGCAGCGCAGTCTGCAGGCTGGGCAGCATGGCCTTGACGCTATCCACCACCTGCACCACATTGGCGCCCGGCTGGCGCTGGATATTCAGCAAAATGGCAGGTGTTCTGCCCACCCAGGCGGCCTGGCGGACGTTTTCAGCGTCATAGACGGCGGTGGCCACATCACGCAAGCGCAGCACAGAGCCTTCTTCATGCTGCAGAATCAGGGCTTCGTAATCCTCCACAGAACGCAACTGGTCGTTGGCGTCAATGGTGGTGGATCGCTCCGGGCCATCCAGATTCCCTTTCGGCTGATTGACGTTGGCGGTGTTGATGGCGGAACGCACATCGGCAAGCGTCAGCCCGCGCGCCGCCAGCGCCGCGGCATCTGCCTGTATGCGCACCGCCGGGCGCTGCCCGCCCGCGATGCTCACCATTCCCACCCCGGTAATCTGCGACAGCTTCTGCGCCACCCGCACGTCGATGAGGTCGCGCACCTGGTGCAGTGGCAGCGTAGGCGAAGTCACTGCCAGGGTAATGACAGGCGTATCCGCCGGGTTCACCTTGTTGTAAATGGGCGGCGCGGGCAAGTCGTTGGGCAGCAGGCTGGACGCCGCATTGATGGACGCCTGCACTTCCTGTTCAGCGACATCCAGCGACAGATCCAGATCGAATTGCAGGGTGATGATGGACGAGCCCCCGGAACTCGATGACGTCATCTGCGTCAAACCCGCCATCTGCCCGAATTGCCGTTCCAGCGGCGAAGTCACCAGCGCCGTCATGACATCGGGGCTGGCGCCTGGGTACAGAGTTGTGACCTGTATGGTGGGGTAATCCACCTGCGGCAGGGCGGAAACCGGCAGCAGCCGGTAGGCCAGCGCCCCCGACAGCAGCAGGGCCACCATGGCCAGCGTGGTGGCCACAGGCCGCAGAATGAAGATGCGCGACAGATTCACGACGCGTCCTCAGTGCCCTGCGGGCGCCGCGCCCGAACCGCCCTGGGCACCGCCCGAGACCGCGCGCCCGCGCGGCCTGGCGGCAGCTTCCTGGCCATCCACCGTCACCACATCCACCTTATTGCCTTCGCGCAGGCGGTCTGTGCCTTCGACCACCACGCGGTCGCCCGCGTTGAGGCCGTCGGACACGGCTATCCAGGAACCGTCTACCCGGCCTGAAGTGATCCGCTGAATGCGGACGGTATCGTCTTTATCCACCACATAGACAAAACTGCCGATCGAGCCCACCTGCACGGCGGCAGCAGGCACAGCCAATGCGCTCTGGCTGGACACCAGCAGCCGCACATTGACGAACTGGTTGGGAAACAGGCGCTCGTCTTCGTTATCAAAGCGCGCTTTAAGCCTCAAAGTGCCGGTAGAGACATCTATCAGGTTATCCACCGACATCAGTTCGCCGCGCGCCAGTTCCTGAGTATCGTTCTGGTCGTACAGCACGGCTTGCAACTTGCGGCCTGCGCGCAATTGCTCAAGGACATCTGCCGCATCCGCCTGCGGCAGGGTGAATTCAACCGAAATCGGCTGTGTCTGCGTAATGGTGACGATGCCCTCAGCGTCGGAGGCCGTGATGATATTGCCCTGGTCCACCTTGCGCAGGCCCAGCCGCCCCGAAATCGGCGCGGTAATGCGGGTGTAGCTCAGCTGCAGCCCGGCGCTGTCTACGGCCGCCTGATCGCTGACGCGCGCGCCCTCAAGCTGCTTGACCAGGGCTTCCTGCTGCTCAAGCTGCTGGCGGGCAATGGAATTCTGACGCAACAGCAGGCGATAGCGTTCAAGATCTGTGCGGGCGCTGTGCAACTGGGCCTCGTTCTGCTGTTGCTGTCCGCGCGCCTGGTCCAGCGCGACCTGATATTCACGCGGGTCGATCTGCGCCAGCAGATCGCCTGCCTGCACCGCCTGCCCTTCCTCAAAATGCAGCTGCAGGAGTTCGCCGCCTACCCGGCTGCGCACGACCACCGTATTGAATGCCGTTACTGTGCCGATCGCCCGCAATGAATGCTGCAATGTGCGCTCTTGCGCCGTAGCCAGGCGCACAGGCACCGCCATGCCGCCAAAGCCCCCGGCGCCGAACCCCCGCCCCATGGCGGCGGGCGCCGTCGTGGCAGGGGGTGTCGCATCGCGGGCCACGAAATACCAATAAGCCGCCACAGCGCTGATACCCAGCACAATCAGCCAGCCCCACGGACGCCCACGGCGCTTGCCCGCAGACGTGGGTTCTTGAAACGACATGAACTTACCTCGGCATACGAAGACAAGTCGCCATTGTCGCGCAAGACCAGGCCGCTACGCACGGCCAGCGGCCGCACGGAAACAGGATGCAACAGGATTTTGGGTTATTGGACGGTCAGATGTGGCAGCATGCCAGCCGGAACGGGATATCGACACCCACAGGTTGCGGCTTGAGATCGGCGCCTTGAGCCGCAAAACGCACCCAGATCAGATATTTGTTGGCGCTCATTTCCGGGAAGACGCGGTGTGAATCGTCTATCCAGACCCGTAACAGCTGATAGGTTTTTCCGCCCAACATTTCCTGATAGGCGCCGTCGCGGGCCATCATTTCGCGTATGTCGCCAGAATCGCGCAGCGTGCGCAGGATGAGCGCCAGCCCCCTGTACAACGACATGAAGGGTTCTATCCAGGTGCGCAGATCGTTGCGCCGTTCGTCAAAGCCTTTCAGCTGCCATGAGAAGAACGACGGCATGTCCACTGGCGAAGAGCCTCCCGGCACGGCCAGGCGGCCCCGCAGGCTGGTCAGCCATTCGTTGTCGCGCAGGCTCTGCCCGGTCTTGCCCTGCGTGGCAAGTTCGCCGTTGACCGACTGGATTTCCTCCAGCATGGCGTTCAGCCTGTTCTCGTCCACCCCCGGGTGCTGGCGCAAGGCGGCCAGCGAACCGCGCTGGCGTTCGAGATCCTGCATAATCGCGCTTCGCAGATCCGTGCGTTCGAAGATGTCGAGCAGATCGAACAAGGTGGCCATGGTGATCTGATGGTGCCTGACATCTTCGCCATCAGCAAAGAAAAACAAGCGATCGAACAGATGCTCGACCCTGAGAAGAGAGCGAATGCGTTCGTTACATGGATATTCGTAAAGAATCACGCGACCTATAACCCTTACAGCAGCGCCTGCATGCACCAGCACTCATGCAGCGCCCGAACACTGAGTTCCAGTTCTTCGAGGGAAGTTTTCCCGTCATTGAGGACGACATCATGCGCTGCGGCGATGCGCTCTTCACGTGATGCCTGTGCTGACATGATACGCTCAATAGCTTCGCGCGTCAGCCCGCTGCGCGCCTGCACCCGGGCGATTTGTGTCTCGGGGTCGCAGTCCACCACGCAGATCCGGTCCAGCTGCGCGTGCCAGCTTCCCGACTCCACCAGCAGCGGCACCACGAACACGACATAACACCCCTGGGCCACACGGGCCCGGGCGCGGGTTTCCTCGCGGATCATGGGATGGATGATGGCTTCCAGCTGCCGCCGGGCCTCGGGGCTCTGGAAAGCAAGTTCCCTCATGGCCGGGCGGTCGAGCGCGCCGTTTGCCGCGATGACATCCGGGCCAAAAGCCTGGCGGATCGGCGCAATCGCCGCGCCGCCAGGCGCAGTGAGGTCATGAGCGATGACATCGGTATCAATGACCGCCGCCCCCCACGCGCCCAGCATATCTGCCACTTTGCTTTTCCCGGAACCAATTCCCCCGGTCAGACCCACCTTGTACATACGGTATTCCTGGCTCAAAAAAAGAACTGTACAACAGGGCGGCCCACCAGCCCAGAGGCACCAGCCAAAGCCAGGAAGGGGCCAAAGGCCAGGGGGCGGCGCCAGCCCTTGCGGCCTCGCCCGAAAACGGCAAAACACACGCCAGCCAGACATGCTGCCAGCAGACCTTCCGGCAACCACGCCCAGCCCAGCCAGGCGCCCAATGCAGCCAGCAGCTTCATGTCGCCTCCCCCCATGCCCGGAAAACCCCGCCACGCTTGAAACAGGGTGTCTGTGCCGCGCAGAAAGGCATAGCCTGCCGCCGCCGCGATGACGGCATCGTGCAAGCTCACCCCCACACCGGCCCACGCCAGCAACAGACCCGCCCACAGCAGAGGCAGGGTCAGCGCATCGGGCAGCAACCCGCAGCGCATGTCGATCAGGGCCAGCACAAGCAGAACCGCGCAGGCCGCAACCCGCGCGGCAGCCAGCAGTGAAGGCTGAAGAACAAAAGCCAGACAGGCCAGCGCAAGCAGACCTGCGCACGCTGCAGCCAACGGCCAGGATACGGCTGCCCAGCCCCGCCCACTCATCACGCGACGCAGGGCCGCGCGCAAAGTGGCGCCGTCAATGGCTGCGCCATCGGAAATGCGGCTGGCATAGGCCAGTGCCAGTGCTGCGCACCACACTCCAAAAGCGGCGGCCACAGGCAGGGCCAGCCAGGCCCAACCGCCCTGAGTTTCCATCATGGCTCCCCCAACAGCGATGGAAATGCGTAGAATAAATCCCGGAAAGCCTGATCGTTCGAATGATTCAGAGCTTCCTTAACGCGCTTTCGATGGATATTCATCATGTCTTCACACCCTGCCCATTCCGTTATCGCCGCCTGCAAGACACTCGGCTCGCTGGCCGTGCTGCTCACCGTAGCCGCCTGCGCTCAGCCAGACGAAAGCGCGGCGCGATACGACACTACGCGTGAAAATACGCAGCGCGACGCTCAAAACCATGGCATGGGCCCCGGCCCGCGCGCCGCATCGCAGCTCCAGTTCGGGTTTGGCGGCACCGGCCCCGTCAGCGCAGCGACCGAAACGCCTGTGGTGGCAGAAGGCGAACAGCCAGCCGCTGCCGCGCTGCTGCGCCCGCTGGCAGAAGCCCGCAGTTTCCTGGGCACCGTGCCCTGCCCTGCGGGCCTGACGTGCGAAGCGGCGCGTTTTGTCGTGACCCTGGCGCCCAGCGGCGAATGGCGTTCACGCACGATTTTGCTGGTGAATGACCAGCCGGGGCAGACATTGGTTGATCAGGGCTGCTGGGATGTCATCGGTACCGAGCCCCTGCGCATTGTGCTTGCCCAACCTGATCAGGGCGGCACCATGGCCGACCTGACGTTCTTGAATGGCAACACGCTGCGCGTGAACATGCTGCATGGCGGCCAACCCATGCTGGAGCACCGCCTGTCCCGTCAGGCCGACATCGACCCCATCGACGAGCTCAAAGAAAAACCCGCCATAAGCTGTTCCTGATGTGCCGGCCCGCCGCTTACGAGCGGCCCGGTGATGCGTTCGGGGGCCGCAGTGCCCGGGCTGCCAGCAGGCAATGAGTGAGCTCAACCGCATTCCGCACCTGAAGCTTCTGGAACACCCGGGCGCGGTGGGCTTCTATTGTGCGCTGCGACACACCCAGTTCGGCGGCGATGATTTTGTTGGGCTTGCCCGTCGCCACATGACCCATGACATCGCGCTCGCGCGGCGTCAGTGCTGAAAAACGGGCATCGTCATTGAGCCCGGCTGTTTGCCTCTTCATGACCCCTCCTGTTTGTTTTTAAAAAGCGCTTCAGCAACAGGCATTGTGCTGGCTGTTGCAGCGCTTCCGTGAGCACGGGCGCCCATTCTGCCACGCGCTGCCAGGAGGGGCCGCTGTCATTTATGGGATGGATAAAATCATCACATTACAGACCGGGTAAAAGCGAGTTCAGGGTTCGACTTCCAGGTTGTCGATCAGGCGGGTGTTACCCAGCTTGGCCGCAGCCAGCACAACCAGAGGTTCGCCCGCCAGCACTTCCTCGCGGCTGGGTGCCAGAAGATCGCGCTGACGGCGCACGCTGAAGTAGTCCATTTCCCAACCGCGCCGCTCAAGCTCCTGGCCCGCAGCGCCTTCCAGCTCAGCCACATCGGCGTGGCCATCGCGCACGCGCTGCGCCAGCGCCTGCAACTGCTGATACAACTGTGGCGCTTCTGCGCGTTCCTGAGGTGTCAGGTAAACATTGCGCGACGACAAGGCCAGACCATCGGCATCGCGCACGGTTTCGTGAGCCAGCACATTAACCGGCAACTGGAACTGCCTGCACATGGCGCGCACCACCATCAGTTGCTGATAGTCTTTCTTGCCAAACACGGCCACGCGCGGCTGCACACATGAGAACAGCTTCATCACCACGGTGCTGACGCCATTGAAAAAACCGGGCCGGAACTCGCCTTCCAGGATGTCGCCCAGAACCGGCGGCGTCTGGATGCGGTAGCTCTGCGGCTCGGGATACATTTCGCGTTCGTCGGGTGCGAACAGCACATACACATTGCGTTCACGCTCGAGTTTTTCGATATCGCCGGCCAGTGAGCGCGGGTAACGGTCGAAATCCTCGTTGGGGCCAAACTGCAGTCGATTGACAAAAATGCTGGCGACCACCGGGTCGCCATGCTGGCGCGCCATTTTCATCAAAGCAAGGTGGCCGGAATGCAGATTGCCCATGGTGGGCACGAAGGACACGTTCAACTGCCCGCGCAGCTGGTCACGCAATTCTTCGATGGTGTGAACGACTTTCAAGGACTTCTCCGTTCGGGTTTCAAGCGCGTCAGCCGCTCAGGCCGCCGCGCGCACGTATGAAAGGCGCACATAAATGGGCGCGTAGGGTTCCGCCTGAGTGATATCCAGCAGAGACTCGCGGGCAAGTTCCAGCATGGCCAGGAAATGCACGACAACCACCGCCACGGCCTCCCCATGTTCGACCCGCTCCATGAAAAGTTCGGAAAATTCCATGAAACGCACATCGGACAGGCGGCGCAGGATGAGGGTCATGTGCTCGCGCACGGAAAGCTGTTCGCGTGTGATCTGGTGGCGCGCATTCAACTGCGCCCGACGCAGGATTTCCCGCCAGGCATCGCGCAGATCTTCGGGGCTGACATCGGGCAGCAACTCTTCGACCTGCAGATTCAGCAGGGCATGGCTGCGCTGGAAGTCGCGCCCCAGTTGCGGCAGCTTTTCAAGCTTCTGGGCCGCCAGCTTCATCTGTTCGTACTCAAGGAGACGGCGCACCAGCTCAGCCCGCGGGTCGTCCACTTCCTCGCCGGTGTCGGATTTTCGTACTGGCAGCAGCATGCGCGACTTGATTTCAATGAGCAGGGCGGCCATCAGCAGGTATTCGCCCGCCAGTTCAAGGTTCTGGCGGCGGATCTGTTCGACGTAAGATAGATATTGCCGCGTGACATCCGCCATGGGGATATCCAGCACATTGAAATTCTGCTTGCGGATCAGGTAGAGCAGCAAATCGAGCGGGCCTTCAAAGGCTTCAAGAAAGACTTCAAGGGCCTCGGGCGGAATGTAGAGATCTTGCGGCAGATCGAACAAGGGCTCGCCATAGAGGCGGGCCAGCGCCACGGCATCCACCGTATCCGGCGTGCTGTCCGTGGGCGGTGACACCAGGGCGTCGAAATCGCCCCCGACAGCCTTGTGCGGGGCCATGCTGTGATCAGTTGGTCTGGTAGACGTAAGGCTTCTGAGGCACGCGCGCCTGCTTGAAACCTTCCTGGATTTCAGGGTCGAGGTTTTTATCCCACAGACGGGCACGCCCTTCGCGCTGACGCAGCTCGGTATCGGGGTGCTGTTCTTTGTACTGATTGATCAGTTGCGTGACGTCGGACTCGTAATGCTTTGCCATAATGCTGAGGTATTCCCGGTTAGCTTAGATACCCGAGTTTACTTCACGGAAGCAACATCACCAATTTGCAGTCAGGCCGTACCGCCAGTCGGAAAGTAATCTGCTGATAACTCAGGCGGCCTTCTGCGGGATGATGGAAATCGCGCACGCCGCCTGCGCGGTCTACCACGGTATGACGTGTCCACCAATGGGCGAAGACCGGGCTTTCGCGCTGCAGTTGCTGTATCAGTTCGCTGACATCGGCATCGCCCGCATGGGCGGCGACATCGGCCCGGAATTCGGCCACGACGCGGCTGGCGCGTTCTTCCCAGTCAACAACCAGGGAACGGGCGGCAGGGTCCAGAAAGATATAGCGCAGCAGGTTGGGCTTGTCATCGCGCTGCGGCCAGCCATCGAATAGATACAGAAAGGGCTGATTCCAGGACATCACATTCCAGCAGCGGTCCAGTATGTAGGCCGCCGCCGTAATGCTGTGTACGCAGTCGGCCAGCACGGACGGCAGGGAATCATCGTCGGCGCTGCCGTGTTCGGGGTCGGTGCAGTCGGCCAGTTCAAACAGGTAGTGGCGCTCGGCCCGCTGCAGCCGCAGCACCGATGCCAGCCGCGCCAGCACGGCGGGCGACACTGTTACCGGACGGCCCTGCTCTATCCAGGTATACCAGGTGGTGCTGATGTCGCACAGCTGGGCGACTTCTTCGCGGCGCAGGCCCGGCGTGCGCCGCCGTGTGCCCGCAGGCAGGCCCACCATCTCGGGCTGGACCCGCGCCCGGGCGCTGCGCAGGAAATCTCCCATGGCCTTGCGCCGCGCAGCATCCGGCGCGGGCGTTTGCCCTGTACCGGAACCGGATGCCTGGCTCACCATGGCGTCTGCCCTGTGGTCGGCTGCTAGCGCAACACGCTTGCCAGAGTGCGCCGCACGTCGTCTTCATCGCGCCCGCTGCGCTGGATGTAATCCTGCAACTGGTCGGCGTCGATATTGCCGATATTGAAATACTGCGACAGCGGGTGGCTGATGTAGAAACCGGACACACTGGATGCCGGGTACATGGCATAGCTGTCAGTCAGCTTCATGCCGATTTCCTCGGGCATCATGACGCGGAACATATCTTCCTTGACGATGTGTTCCGGGCAAGCCGGATAGCCCGGCGCGGGCCGGATGCCCTGGTATTTTTCGGCGATCAGCGCTTCGTTGTCGAGATCTTCAGCGGCCACATACCCCCACAGATCGCGCCGCACCCGCGCATGCAGGCATTCGGCAAAACCTTCGGCGAAGCGGTCGCCCAGCGCCTTGAGCATGATGGAGGAGTAATCGTCGCCGGCATCCAGGAAACGCTGGTCGTGTTCCTCGATGCCCAGGCCGCCTGTCACGGCAAACATGCCGATGTAGTCGGCCACGCCGCTTTCCTTGGGCGCGATGTAATCCGCAGGGGATTTGTAATCAATCCCTTCGCGTTTTTCCTGTTGCTGGCGCAGGTTGCGCCAGGTGAACAGCACTTCAGAGCGGCTGTCATCGGTGTAGATTTCAATGTCTTCGTGGTTCACCGTATTGGCCGGGTAGAAGGCCACCACGCCGCTGGCGGTCAGCCAACGCCCGTCGATGATTTTCTTCAGCATGACCTGGGCGTCAGCAAACAGTTTGCGCGCCTGCTCACCCACGACTTTATCGTCCAGAATGGCGGGGTATTGGCCAAACAGGCTCCAGGTCTGGAAGAATGGCGTCCAGTCGATGAAGCGGGCCACTTCCGCCAGATCGTAGTTCTTGAATTCGCGCCGCCCGATGAACTTGGGGCGCGGCGGCGTATAACTGCTCCAGTCGATGGCGGGGCGCCCCTTGCGGGCCTCTTCCAGGCTGACCAGCCGGGTTTTCGGGCGGTTGGCATGGCGCTCGCGCACTTTCTCGTATTCAGCGGAAAGTTCCTGCAGATAATCTTCGGATTGATCCGACATCAGCGATGTCGCCACGCCCACCGAACGGCTGGCATCCGGCACATAAATGACCGGGCCTTCGTAATTCGGGGCGATTTTCACTGCCGTATGCACTTTGCTGGTGGTGGCGCCACCGATCAGCAGCGGCATTTTGCGCTCGCGGAAGTAGTCGTCGCGCTGCATTTCAGACGCCACATAGGCCATTTCCTCAAGGCTGGGCGTGATCAGGCCCGAAAGCCCTACCATATCGGCGTTCTCTTCCTTGGCCTTGGCCAGGATTTCAGAAGCCGGAACCATGACCCCCATGTTCACGACCTCGAAATTGTTGCACTGCAACACCACTGTGACGATGTTTTTGCCGATGTCGTGTACATCGCCCTTCACCGTGGCGATCACAATGCGGCCTTTGGAACGGACATCGCCGCCCGCCGCCTCGATCTGGCGCTTTTCTTCTTCGATGAAGGGAATCAGGTGCGCCACGGCCTGCTTCATGACGCGGGCCGACTTCACCACCTGGGGCAGAAACATCTTGCCTGCGCCGAAGAGGTCGCCCACCACATTCATGCCATCCATGAGCGGGCCTTCAATCACCTGAATGGGACGACCGCCCGCATCGGCGATCTTCTGGCGGACTTCTTCAGTGTCTTCGACGATGAAATTCGTCATGCCATGCACCAGCGCATGGCTGATGCGCTCCTCCACGGTGGCTTCGCGCCAGGTAAGGTCTTCTTCCTTGCGCGCGCCGCTGCCCTTGATGGTTTCGGCCAGTTCCACCAGGCGTTCCGTGGGCGTGCGCTCATCGGCCGGGTCGGTCTTGCCCAGCGGTTCGGGGCGATCCAGCACCACGTCTTCCACCATGTCGCGCAGCGTTTTGTCGAGATCGTCATACACCGCCAGTTGCCCGGCGTTGACGATGCCCATGGTGAGCCCCTGGCGGATGGAGTAATACAGAAAAACCGCGTGAATGGCTTCGCGCATGGCATCATTGCCACGGAAGGAGAAGCTGACGTTGGAAATACCGCCCGACACCCGGGCGTGCGGCAGATTCCGGGTGATCCAGCCGGTGGCTTCGATGAAATCGACCGCATAGTGGTTGTGTTCTTCAATGCCGGTGGCAATGGCGAATACGTTGGGGTCGAAAATGATGTCTTCCGGCGGGAAACCCACCACATCCACCAGAATGCGGTAGGCGCGCTCACAGATTTCCTTGCGGCGCTCCAGGCTGTCGGCCTGGCCTTGTTCATCGAACGCCATGACCACCGCCGCCGCGCCATATTTGCGGCACAACCTGGCATGTTCGATAAAGGCTTCCTCGCCTTCCTTCATGGAAATCGAGTTCACCACGGCCTTGCCCTGCACACAGCGCAGGCCCTGTTCGATCACTTCCCACTTGGAACTGTCGATCATGATGGGCACGCGGGAGATATCCGGCTCGGAGGCAATCAGATTCAGGAAGCGCCGCATGCAGGCGGCCGAATCCAGCATGGCCTCATCCATGTTGATGTCGATGATCTGGGCGCCGTTTTCCACCTGCTGGCGGGCCACCTGCAGGGCTTCCTCGTATTTCTCTTCGCGAATCAGGCGCAGAAACATCTTGCTGCCGGTAACGTTGGTGCGCTCGCCCACGTTCACAAACAGGGATTCTTCATCAATATTGAGCGCTTCCAGGCCGGACAAGCGTGTTTTGACGGGAATTTCCGGCACTTCGCGCGGCGCCACGCCTTTGAGTTTTTCTGCAATGGCGCGAACGTGATCCGGCGTCGTGCCGCAGCAGCCGCCCGCCACGTTGACCAGGCCGGAACGCGCAAACTCTTCCAGCAGGGCAGAGGTTTCTGCGGGGCCTTCGTCAAAGCCGGTCTCTGCCATGGGGTTGGGCAGACCCGCATTGGGATAGACACAGACCCAGGTATCACAGATTTTGGAAAGCTCGGCAATGTAGGGCCGCATCAGCGCCGCGCCCAGTGCGCAGTTCAGGCCGATGGTGACGGGCTTGGCGTGGCGCACAGAGTTCCAGAAAGCCTCGACGGTCTGGCCGGAAAGAATGCGGCCGGAAGCATCGGTTACAGTGCCCGACACCATGACGGGCAGGCGGACGCCACGTTCTTCAAATACGGTTTCCACCGCGAAAATGGCGGCCTTGGCATTCAGCGTATCGAAAATGGTTTCGATCAGAACAAGATCAACTCCGCCATCCAGCAGGCCGTTGAGCTGTTCCGTGTAAGCATCGCGCAACTGTTCAAAAGTGACGTTACGCGCGCCCGGATCGTTGACGTCGGGTGAAATGGAGGCCGTGCGCGGCTGCGGCCCGAGCACGCCTGCCACAAAGCGCGGCCATTCCGGGGTGCTGACGGCATCAGCCGCCGCCCGCGCGATTTTGGCCGACTCCAGGTTGAGCTCGTAGGCGATTTCGGCCAGGTCGTAATCAGACTGGGCAATCGCCGTGGCGCCAAATGTGTTGGTGCTGATGACGTCGGCGCCTGCTTCCAGGTACTGCGCGTGAATCTCGGCGATGATATGGGGCTGCACCAGGGAAATCAGTTCGTTGTTTCCCTTGACATCACGGCTGTGCTCAGCAAAGCGTCCGCCCCGGAAATCCTCTTCCGTCAGCTTGTAGCGCTGAATCATGGTTCCCATGGCGCCATCCAGAATCAGGATGCGCTGGCCAAGCTGACGCACGAACTCAGCACCATGCGTGTACGAGGAAATCGGATAAGGCAATGCGGGATAATTCACTGAACTGGATCCAGAGCCTGCGCGCCGCCAGTCAAGAAACCTCTGAACCCGGCGCACCAGACGTTGACGTTTGAAATAAAGCGATATTGTATCCCCGCTGCCTCTTGCAGTCAGACGCATTTCCCCTGCGAGCGTAAGGGTTATCTGCTGAGCGGCAGAACGAAGAGTTCGCCATGACCGATGCGCAGAGTGGAACGGGCGGCTGCCAGCGCGGCCTCCTCGACGGAGGCGCGCCCCTGGGCCGCCAGCAGCAGTCGTATAGTGCCAGCGTGGCAAACGACGCAGGCGTCCCGCCCTTGCGCGGCTATCTCGTCCCGGAAACTCAGCACGCGATGCGCCATCTCCAGCACGTTCTCTCCCCGGCCAGGCCGATAACCAATCAAATCAGCCACCCAGGCATCGACTTCGCTGCGGGGAATCCGCGCCCACTCCCGTTGTTCCCATTGGCCGAAGTCCATTTCCCGCAAACGCGCGTCCAGCTGCGGCGGCGCAACGCCCCAACTTTCCGCCAGCCGCCGCGCAAAATCCGCGCAACGGCTCAAAGGACTGGAATACAGCGGCAAGCCAACAGGCAATCCGGTATTCGCCAGCAGCTTGGCCAGACAGGCTTCACGTTCATCCTCACTGACAGGAACATCTGCGCTTCCGTAACAGACATCCGTATAGGCCAGTGTGACAGGATGGCGGACCAGATACAGACGCATGACAGCTAAGCTCCGCTGACGGCGCCCTGGGCAAAAGCCAGCGCGCCAAGATAGAAACCGGCTTCCGACAATTGCTGCACCGCCCCCAGGCAGTCACCGGTATAGCCACCAACACGCCGGGCAAACAAACGAGCCAGCCATGCCGCAGCCAGGGCAGCCAGCAGCAGCCCGGCTCCCAGCGCCCGCCAGGGCAGCCCGCCGGATACGCCCACCACCCATACAGCAGCCAGGGCAGTGGCGGCGGCAATGATGAATTCGCGGGCCGACATGCGGTGGCCCAGCGGCTTGGCCTTGCCTTCTTCCTTGGCGTAATCCATATAACGGATGAGCGCTGCCGAACACAGCCTGGAAACCGTATGCCCGGCCAGCAGCGCTCCCGCCACCGCCGCAGTGCCCGGCAACCCCGCCAGCGCGGCGCACTTGATCGCCAGCAACAGCAGAATACCCACCGTGCCATAAGCGCCGATGCGCGAATCCTTCATGATTTCAAACACGCGTTCGCGCGTCAGGCCACCGCCAAAGCCGTCGCAGACATCGGCAAAGCCATCTTCATGAAACGCGCCGGTCAGATACACCGTCAGCGCTGTGGAAAGCAGCACGGCCACGGCCACCGGCCAGACTTGCGCGGCCAGCACATACACCAGGGCGCCCGCCCCCCCTACCAGCACGCCCACCAAAGGGTAGTAGCGCGTGCAGTGATTCAGCCATTCAGGAGCAAAGCCGACCCAGCGCGGCACTGGCACCCGGGTGAAAAACTGCAAGGCCGTGAAAAACAGCCGCAATTCATGTGTGGCTGCTGCGCGCCAGTCGCGGGGGTATTCAATCATGATGCGCGCTCTGCGGTTGCTCGCCCGCCGCCATGGCTGCTTGCCGCATGTCTTGATTGTCCTGCCCCCGGGCGATCTCGCCGCCCCGAACCCCGGCAGAATCAAAACTGGCCATATCGTTCAGGAAATCCACGGCAGCATGAACCAGCGGCAAGGCCAGCGCGCCGCCTGTGCCTTCTCCCAACCGCATGCCCAGGTCGAGCAAAGGTTCGGCATCCAGGCATTCCAGCATGCGCGCATGGCCCCGCTCATTGGAACGATGCGCGAACACGCAGTAATCCAGAATGGCGGGCCGCAACCTGGCCGCAACCAGCAGCGCGCTGCCCACAATGAAACCATCTATCAGCAGCAGGCGCCGTTGCCCGGCAGCGCCCAGCATGGCTCCGGCCATCATGGCGATTTCATAGCCACCCAGCGTCGCCAGCACCTCCAAAGGCTGACGCGCATCAGCATGCCGCGCAATCGCGGCCCGCAGCACACTGTCCTTGCGTTGCACGCCCTTGAAATCCAGCCCTGTTCCCGCCCCTACGCAATCTTCGACCGGCACGCCCCCCAGGCAGTGCAAAATAGCCGCCGCTGCAGTGGTGTTCGCAATCCCCATTTCCCCAAATCCCAGCACATTGCCGGGCAGTTCCGCCACCAGATCCATGCCGCTTTGCACGGCGCGGCGGCATTCATCGGCAGTCATGGCGGGCTCGCGCATGAAGTTGCGCGTTCCAGGGCCGATCTTGCGCGACAACAGGCCAGTACGCTGGCCGAAATCATGCTTCACCCCGGCATCCACCACACGCAAGTCAATGCCATTGCGTCGGGCAAACACATTGATGGCCGCGCCCCCGGCAAGAAAATTTTCCACCATCTGCCAGGTGACTTCCTGGGGATAAGCCGATACGCCTTCTTCGGCCACGCCGTGGTCTCCCGCAAACACCACAATGCACGGGTTGGAAACGACGGGGCGCACGCTGCCCTGAACCAGCCCCACCTGTTTCGCCAGCGCCTCCAGCCGCCCCAGACTGCCCTGCGGTTTGGTCTTGCCATCAATCGCCGCGTCCAGCGCAGCGGCAAGAGAAGAATCATGAATTGGGGAAATATCGGGAAGCAGCAAGGGAATCAACGCTTTTTCAATTGGCCAGGCGCATTTATGCAGCGCGTCGGCTCTTGGTTGTGGATAAGGAATATTTTCTTCAGGCGTCCTGATCTGGATATCGGCTTCATCTTGATTTCAGACAGTTCCGTGTGGTTTGGCGGTCGAGGATAAACCCCGACTGATCAGGCGGTTTCTGCGGGGGATTATAAGGGCCGGTGTATACTCGAAAACGTCGAAAAAGGTGCTTCCCGGCGTGGTCTGAACCCCGCCTGGAGGAAGTCAAACGGGAAACAGACGTCGTCATCGCCGCCAGAATCCACACAGTGGTTCAACAAGCCTGAAGCGCAAATACGCGCAGACTCTCGCGCGGCAAACTCAACAATGAACGACGGGATGTGCTGCCCCCGCAACGGTGTGCATGCAAGGCTGTTCCACACAGCCGCATGCCAGCCCGATACCGGCCTGGATCGCCCCTGAACCCGCCACGCTCTCGTGCCCGGACGGCCCACCGTCCATCACGCTGACGGGC
Source organism: Alcaligenaceae bacterium (assembly GCA_012512545.1). Classification (GTDB taxonomy): domain Bacteria; phylum Pseudomonadota; class Gammaproteobacteria; order Burkholderiales; family Burkholderiaceae_B; genus Yanghanlia. The sequence continues at coordinate 16,129 of JAAZDZ010000205.1, forward strand.
GCCATACTCATGCTTACTTGATGTGCGGGGACGCACGTCTTCAAGGGATCTTCATGCCTCTGCATCCATTGCGGCGCGCGATCGCCGTCGCCTTCTGTCTTTCTCCTCTCTCCGTATTCGCCCAGAACGCCGTTCCCCAACTGGACAACATCGTTGTGACAGCAAGCCGCACCCCCCAGGAACTGGACGACGTGACCGGCGACATCACCGTTGTCAGCCGTGAAGAATTGCAACGCGCCGGCGGCGATAGCGTGGCTCAGATATTGTCCCGTCAACCGGGGGTACAGATTACGAATACCGGTGGGCCGCAAACCACGACCGGCGTCATGCTGCGTGGCGCCGAAACTCGACACACGCTGGTATTGGTAGACGGCGTGCGAATCAACAGCTCGTTTAACAGCGGCGTTAACTGGAATGCCATAGACCCCGCCGCGATTGAGCGTATTGAAATCCTGCGCGGTGCGGCCAGCAGCCTGTATGGTTCAGACGCCATTGGCGGCGTCATCAACATCATCACCCGCAAGGGTGAGCAAGACCGACCGTTCTCAGTCTGGGGCAATGTCGGTTTCGGCACCCATGAGACCTTTAAAAGCTCTACCGGGTTCTCCGGCGCCGCGGCGGGTTGGGATTACTCGTTTTCTGCCAGCATGGCGGATAGCGGCGGCTTCAACGCCACCAACCGGAACAGCGACGCCTTCATCTATAACGATGATAAAGACGGCTACAGCCAGCACACCCTGGCCGGCTCGCTCGGCTATCGTTGGGCGGAAGGCCAGCATCTGGGGCTGAGCTTCTACAACGGCTATATTGATGGCGACTACGATAGCGGCCCTGGCACCGCCCCCACCCATACCTTGACACGCCAGCAGACTTATTCCCTCACAAGCACCAACGCCATCACGGCCAAATGGCAAAGCGTGCTGCGTCTCGGCCTGAGCAAAGAAACAAGCGAAAGCCGCTCTGCCTTTTGGGATTCGATTTCAACGAGACTGCAACGCAGCTATAGCTGGCAAAATAACTTTCAGATCACCGACAACCACAAGGTTTCAGCATATGTGGAACGGCTGGAAGAGCGCCCTGCAGATTCCATTGGTGTAGACGTGAACAAACGCGACACCAACTCAGTGGGCGCGGTATATAGCGGCCGTTTTGGTCGCCACAGTCTGCAGGCCAGTGTACGCAATGACAACGTTAGCGGCTACGGCAATGAAGTGACTGGCGGCCTAGGCTACGACCTTGCCATTACTGACGCCTGGACGGTCGGCGTGGCCGGCAACACGGGATTCAAAACCCCTTCCATGCGTGATTTATATGGCCCGAAGGTTTTTAACCCCAACCCTGACCTCAAACCGGAAAAGTCCCGAAACATCGAGGTGCATGCTCAGTACCAGCAAGATGGGCTGAGCTTCGGCGCCACCCTCTACCAAAACAAAATTCGTGACTTGATCGCGCCGGATGGCAGACGTCTGGAAAATATTGAGCGCGCCACCCTACGCGGCGCCACGCTGACTGCAGCTTACGAGTGGGACAACACCACACTGCGGGCGACAGCAGACTTTCTTCATTCACGCAATGACGAAACAAGGGAACGCTTGACTCTTCGTGCCCGACAACAATATCAAATCGCCGCCGAACATCGTATTGATGCCTTACGCTTGGGCGCCGAATATCAGTTCACCGGCAATCGCGAAGACACAGCCTATGATCCCGTCACTTTCGCTCCCTCCCGCACGCGACTCGGTGGCTACAGCTTGGTCAACCTGACCGCCGGCTACGACTTCAGCAGCAATGTTGGGGTGCAAGTACGCTGGAACAACGTGCTGGACAAGGATTACACCACGGCCTACGGCTACGAAACCCCGGGCTCCAACGTCTTCGTCAATTTGTCGATACGTATGTAAGGCCGGGGCAACGTGTCTCATTCAGACAAACGCCTGACGCAAAGCATCCGGGCCACTATCCAGGCTCGGGTGCTCCGATTACAAGCGGCCACAGCCACGGGACGGGCACAACGCCCATACCCCGCCACGCTAGCCCAGTCACAGCGGTTGCGCGCATCAGCCGGGGCAATCCGCCTGGGAATTCATGCCGCACTGGCACTCGCGGCGATAGCTGGCCCGCTTGCCGCGCGTGCCCAGGCAACCGGGGCCAACCCGCCCCACCGCATCATCACCCTCACCCCCCATGTCACGGAAATGGTCTTTGCCGCAGGGGGCGGCGACCACATCGTCGGCACCGTCACCGCCAGTGACTTTCCACCCGCTGCAAACGCAATTCCCCGCGTGGGCGACGGCATTACCGTGAACCAGGAACGCATCATCATTCTGCGGCCTACCGTCTTGATAGGCTGGCTGCGTTCGGGGCTGGCCGTCCAGCTGGAACCCCTGGCCGAACGACTGGGCGCGCAAATGCTGTATTCGCGCCCCCTGACACTACGCGACATCCCCGCCGACCTCCGCCGCATCGGCCAATTGCTGGGCAGCGAAACTACGGCGGATGAAGCGGCAACCCGACTGGAAGCCCGCATCCATACCCTGGAAAGCCAGTACGCGCAGCGTCCGCCAGTCAACGTATTCATTGAAGTCGGCAGCAAACCGCTCTACACCATTGGCGACGATCCGCTGCTGAACGACGCCCTGCGCATCTGCGGCGCCACCAACGTCTACGCATCCACCGGCATCCCCGCACCCCGCGTCTCTGTGGAAAGCGTGCTGGTGGCCAACCCCGCACTCATCATCGCCACCGGCCATCCCGGCAGCACCCCCGAGGAAATCCGCCAACGCTGGGCCGCCTACGGCCTGCCCGCCGCCTTAGACGGACATATCCACATAGCCAACCCCGACGCCCTCTACCGCCCCGGCCCCCGCCTCATCGACGCCGCCGAAACCCTCTGCCCCGCAGTAGACGCCGCCCGCCACCCCTAATGGGGTCAGACACCATTTATAAGAGGCTGAGCCGTCGCATAAAATAGATTATTCTTTCAGATTGACCTCAAGAAGCAGCACTGGCATTCGACATCATGACGCAACAAGCAGACACCTTCACCCTGGCAGGCCGCGAATACTCCTCCCGTCTTCTGGTAGGCACCGGCAAATACAAGGATTTCGAAGAAACCCGGCTGGCGCTTGAAGCCAGCGAGGCGGAAATCGTCACGGTTGCCATCCGCCGCAGCAACATCGGCCAGAACCCCGATGAGCCCAACCTGCTGGACGTCATCCCGCCCGACCGTTACACCATTCTGCCCAACACTGCAGGCTGCTACACCGCCCAGGAAGCCGTGCGCACTCTGCGTCTGGCGCGCGAACTGCTCGATGGCCACAACCTCGTCAAGCTGGAAGTACTGGGCGACAAGGACAACCTGTTCCCCAATATGCCTGCCACCCTGGACGCCGCCCGCACCCTGGTGGCCGATGGCTTCAAGGTCATGGTGTATTGCACCGACGACCCCATCCAGTGCCGCATGCTTGAAGACATCGGCTGCATCGCCATCATGCCGCTTGCCTCGCTCATCGGCTCCGGCATGGGCATACTCAACCCCTGGAATCTGCGCCTCATCATTGATCAATCCAGCGTACCCGTGCTGGTTGATGCTGGCGTGGGCACGGCATCCGATGCCGCCATCGCCATGGAACTCGGTTGTGACGGGGTGTTGATGAATACCGCCATCGCAGGCGCCCGCGACCCCATCCTCATGGCTTCTGCCATGAAAAAAGCCGTGCAGGCCGGCCGCGAAGCCTGGCGCGCGGGCCGTATTCCACGCAAGTTCTACAGCGCCGACCCCAGTTCCCCGGAAGAAGGTCTGCTGAAACCCCTGAATTCATAATCATCACGCCATGATTCCCAACACCCTCACCATTGCCGGAGTGGACCCCTCCGGCGGCGCCGGCATTCTGGCCGACATCAAGGCCATGAGCGCACTGGGCGCCTACGGCACAGCCGTGGTGGCTGCTCTTACCGCGCAGAACACCCTGGGCGTCGCCGGTATTTCCGCCGTACCCGCAGAATTCGTCACCTCGCAGATCGACACCCTGTTTTCCGATGTGCGCATTGACGCCGTAAAAATCGGCATGCTGGGCCAGCAGTCCGTCACCCGCGCCGTCGCGGAACGCCTGGCCCACTGGAAACCCCGGCATGTGGTGCTGGACCCGGTCATGATCGCCAAAAGCGGCGATGCTCTGTTGGAACGCAGCGCCATCGACGAACTGCGCGAAAGCCTGCTGCCGCAATCCTCCATGGTGACCCCCAACCTGCCCGAAGCCGGCGTGCTGCTGGACAGCCGCCCGGCTGACAACCTCAAAGAAATGCGCCGCATGGCTGAGCGCCTGCGCCGCCTGCTGCCCGACGACGGCCAGCGCTGGGTCTTTCTGAAAGGCGGCCACCTGCCCGGCAATGACACCATTGATATAGTGCACGACGGCGACCAGATGCTGGAACTGCCGGGCACACGCATTCACACGCGCAACACGCATGGCACCGGCTGCACACTATCAGCCGCGCTGGCCGCCCTGCTGCCTCAATGCGCGGATGTTCCCGAAGCCGCGCAGCGCGCCAAGGCTTATCTGGTAGAAGCCATCGCCCGTTCCGGCGACCTTGAAGTGGGGTTCGGCCATGGGCCGGTTCACCATTTCCATGCGCTATGGGGCAACACAAATAGGCTATAGTAAGCACGTTGCACTTGCTGCGGCCTGCCGCACGCGCTTGTCAGAAACAAAATCCAGAAAAGATCATGAACGCCACAGCCCTTTCCGAACTCGAACTTGCTCGTTTCAACATGGTGGAACAACAGATCCGCCCATGGGATGTCAGCGACGAACACGTTCTGCAAGCGCTTTTCGATGTGCCTCGCGAACGCTACGTTCCCGCACCCATGCAGGGTCTGGCTTTCTCCGATATCGAATTGCCGCTCATCATCAATTCGGAAGATACCCGGGAAACCATGCTGCATCCCAAGCTGGAAGCCCGTCTCGCCCAGGAACTGCAGCTCAGGCCCACTGATTGCGTGCTGGAAATCGGCACAGGCTCCGGCTACCAGGCTGCCCTGCTTGCCGCGCTGGCTCAGC
>JAAZDZ010000206.1 GCA_012512545.1 Alcaligenaceae bacterium
AATGGCGGTTATCTGGAAGCCCCAGGCCGCGATGCCCGCCATCAGCAAGGGGGTGCCGATCATACCGCCAATGCTGGCTCCCAACATGGCGGTGGACATGGCGCGCCCCTGAAGGCGCTCAAACCATGGCGCCAGCGTGCTGCCTATGGAATTGGTGGACAGGCAGGCGATGCCCAGGCCCAGTGTCAGGAAAGCCGCATAAACCTGCCAGACATGTTCGCAATATGGCATGACGGCAATGGCTGTCGCCAGGGCCAGCACGCCCCCGGTAATGACCAGATGCGGGCCCCGGCGCGCAATGAAGCGTCCCACGCTGACCATCAGCAACGCGCTGGTGATGTAAGCCAGGGTGACGGCTGTGGAGACTGTGCTGGTCGAAAACCCCCGGGTTTCTGTCAAGGCGTAGATGTAAACGCCCATGCCGAATGTGCCAAGCGACCAGCTGACGGTCGCGAAGGTGAGGCAGGAAGCAACAATGCGCCAGCCGTAGAATGAAGAGTTAAGCATGCCGGGAATCTGGGTAAGGGAGCACGTTGTCGTACTGTTTAAGCTTATGAGTCTACCCCTGAAATGCTTCCATGCCATGCATGCAATATTGCAGAAAGCGGTTTGCTGCGGGGGAAAGGTGGCGGCCCGCCCGGGTGATGAGCTGGACTTCGGCATTCTGCAGGGCGGCATTCTGCACGGGCACCGCATGCAGCTTCCCCGCCTTGATCGCTGTAGCGACGGCAAACGGGGGCAGCAGGGTGATGCCCTGGTCGTTGGCGACAAAATGCTCCAGCACACTGATCAGGTTGGTGGTAAGGGTGGGGTGCAGCCGGATACGGTCGGCGTGTTCGGCGTGCTCGATGATCTGGCGGATGCCATATATACCCTTGAGCAGGGCGATGGGCCAGTTCTGCAGCTCTTCCAGGGTGGTACAGGCGGCGTCGCGCAGCGGGTTGCTGGGGCCAATGATGGCAAGCATGGGCTGGCGGGCGGCGCGGCGGGAAACAATGTGAGGGTCGGCTGAAGCGTAATACACCAGCCCGATTTCGGCTTTGTCTTCAGTGACGCGGCGCATGATTTCCGTGGTGCCAGTGATCTCCAGCGATATGGAAATACCCGGGTGTTCCCGATGGAACTCATGCACCGGGCCGGTAATCATGTCCTCGGCGAACCCTTCGCCACACACAACCGAGACAGAACCGCTGTGCAAGCCGCGCAAGGCGTCGATCTTGGCCTGCATATCGTAGCGGTGGGCGGCATGCTGACGGTGGTAATCCACCATCAGCCGCCCGGCTTCAGTGGGAGCTACGCCGCTGCGATGGCGCTCTATCAGTGTTGTGCCGACTTCCTCCTCCAGCAGGCTGATCTGCCGGCTGACGGCTGAAGGCGCGATTCCCAGCCGGTCAGCCGCCGCCCTGATGGTGCCTTGAGTAACGGCCTCGTAAAGATATAGAGAGCGGGAATCCTGAAAACGTGCCATGCTGACAATAAACTGAATTTTCTATAGTGTTCTAATAATTAGAACAAAATTAACAAAGTATGTGTATAGCAGCGTTGATATAG
>JAAZDZ010000207.1 GCA_012512545.1 Alcaligenaceae bacterium
ACTGATGTTCGCATTCCAGGTAGTTCTGCGTCTTGCTCTTGACAGGGTCCAGGCAGATGACGCGGATTTCCTTGTTGGCGACTTTTTCCTTGAGCTTTTCAAAGTAGGCGTAGGCTTCGTGGGTTTCGGTGTTCCAGCCGACCTGCAGATTCTTGATGGGGTCGTTGGCCCAGAAGATGACGACCTTGCTTTCTTCAAGGATGATGTCCCAGGAGGTGCCCTGGGAATAGACTTCGGTGGAGCCCAGGATATAGGGCAGAATCATCTGCCCTGCGCCGGTGGAGTAATCGCCTGCCGTGCCGACGCTGCGCCCGTGCATGCCGATGGCACGCAGCATGTGGTTGCCGCAGCTGTGTACCTGGCCTACGGAACGCCAGCCCACGTTGGCGGTATGCAGGGCCCAGGGCCCGTAGCTGGTCTGGATGCGTTCGAGTTCTTCGTAGAGAATGTCCAGCGCTTCGTCCCAGCTGACACGCACAAAGCGGTTGTCGCCGCGTTCGGCGCGGTTGCTGTCCTGGCGATTCTTGTACCAGTCAACCCGGATCATGGGGTAGCGCACGCGCGAGGGGCTGTAAATGACGCCCAGCGTGCCGTCGAGGATATCGGTGGGGTGCGTGTCGAGTTCGAAGGGGCGGATTTCCACCACCCGGTCGGCCTCGACCTTGGCGCGGAAGGCGCCCCAGTGCGCGCCCGACATGCGCCAGGTGGTGATGTCGTCGGTGGGGGCGGCAGCGGCCTGCGCTGCGCTGGCTGCCTCAACCACGCGGATGCCCAGCAAAGAGGGGGCTACGGCGCCTGCGGAGAGGGCCGCCATGCCCTTCAAGAAAGTTCGGCGAGTCGTTGTCATGCTGGCTCTCCTTTACGGCCTGGCGGTTTGCGGGGTGTTCTCGGGCGACCCGCTGCCTTGCGGGTTGCTGACGAAATCAGACGAGTGCAACTGCAGGTATTTCAGTACCAGATCGGCGGTGTCGTCGTCCATGTTGGTAAAGCCGACCATGCCGGCGAACAGGCCCGTCCATTGGTTGGCATCGTGGCCGCTTTCCACCGGCTGGCGGTGGCAGGTACTGCAGCTGTTCTGATAGCTGGTGCGCGCGATATTCCAGATTTCCTCGGTGCTTTGAAGCAGGGCACCCTGGCGTATCCAGACCTGGGCTGAAACTTTCTGCCATTCAAGGCCGGTGAGATCGTCTTCGCGGGTTTCGTGAATCTCGATCTGGTCTGAGCGGGCGTGATCTTTGTCAAGAATGGCACTGGTGATGTTCAGGCCGAAGGTGTCGTACCAGACGCGGCCAAAGCCCTTGTTCTTGCGCCACAGGTCGAGTTCGACCAGTTGGGAATCGCCGTTGACTTCCAGTACCTTGACCGGAGTGGCGACTTCCAGGCTGCCGATTTCGCTGCCCAGCGAGGCATCGGCATAAATGGGCATGGGCGCCACGCTGTAGTAGGTATGACCAGGGCTGACGCTCTGGGTGCGCGCTTCGGTGATGAGAGTGTCGAAGGCGGGATTGCGCAGGCCCTTCATTTCAGGCAGTTGGTGAGCAATGCCTTTGTGGCAGTCCACGCAGCTTGTGTTCAGTTCGGCGGCGCGGCGCATCACCATTTGCGAGGTCACGCGCATCTTGTTGAAGTCCATGCTGTTGTAGTCATGGCAGTTGCGGCATTCTTTGGAGTTGTTCGCTTTGAAGCGCTCCCATTCGCGCTGCGCCAGCACGATGCGGTGCTCGTTGAATTTTTCGCGCGTGCCGATGGTGCCCACCAGGTGAGCCCAGACTTCGCGCGAAGCCTGCATTTTGCGTGCGACCTTGTCGGTGAAGTCGTGCGGCACGTGGCAGTCGGGGCAGCGGGCGCGCACGCCGGTGCGGTTCTGCCAGTGAACGGTTTTCTGCAGCTCGGGCAGCAGGTTGTCGCCCATCGTATGACAGGAAATACAGAACTGTTCTTCGTTGGTCGCTTCCATGCCTACATTGAAGTAGTGCCAGAAGAAGGCGCCAGCAATAAAGCTGACGGTCACCAGCATACCCATGCCGATGCGCGCAGCGGGTTGTGTGAACAGCCGGTACAACCACGCAAAGAGTTTTTTAATGGCTTTCATGATGCTCCACCATTCAGGTTTGAAATGCCGTATTCAAAAAGGGGCCGGAATGCGGCGTTGCTTATGTTGGGGGGCCCCAGAAAAGAATCTGCATAAACCAGATGATGAAGCCGTAGGCACAGACGCAAAGCAGCGCGAAAATGGGCAGGCCCACGAAGGCCAGCAGCAGGCAGCGCCGCCATTCAGCCGCTTTGGACAAAGGCGTATCAGAGGATTCTTTGATGGGTGTTGCAGAGGTGTTGTTTGTGGGCGTCATGCCAGGGGGCAGTGTCGAAGCGGCGAGAGGGTCTGCCATGTTTTTCCTTCTATTTTGAGGCCAGTGATGCTGTGCGCGACGTACATCGGTCTACTGTTGTCCGTTATTTTTCGATTGTTGAACTCACTCGAAAAATCTTGAGACATATAGGTTCATTATTATTCCTTGCCTATCTTGCAGGTCAATGTAGAAGAGTGTTTTGGTCGGTTATATCTGTATATACATAGCGTATACCGGTCACTTGAAATAGTGCTGGCCGACATGAAAATGGGGCCATCACACGATGGCCCCATTTTCAAGAATGAAGCGTGGTATCCGGTATCAGAAGCGCGCTTCGACACCCATCATGATGGTGCGGCCACGGCCGCTTTCCGATTCATAGCCGCTCAGGCTGGAGCCCGCATAGCCATAGGCGCGGTCAAACACGTTATTGACGTTTACGTACAGTTTGGCGTGCTTGTTCATTTCGTAGTGGCCATAGAGGTCAACCAGCGTGTAGCTGTCTGTGGTTTTCCATCCGGCGGGTCCGGTGAAAGAGTTGTTGGCTTCCTTGCCTTCGCCAACGTAGCGGATCAAGGTGCCCAATTGCAGGCGTTGCTCAAGCATGCGGCCACCGATATCGAGTGTCCAGTAGGTCTTGGGCAGTACCGAGCCTTCACCGTAGCTGACGCCGGTTCCGGCCCCGATCGGCAAGGTGTCGGTCTTGGAGTGGGTGTAGGAAATGCCGACATAGGCCGGGCCCATGTCATAGCTTCCCTGGATCTCCCATCCGTACATTCTGGCCTTGCCGGGCGCATTCACCCATTGGAGGCCCGCGCTGGTGCGGTCGTTGACGATGTAGTTGCTGATGCGATTGTTGAAATAGCCGACCCGCAGAAAGGCTTGGTCCTCTGCGGTGAACAAGCCTTTCCTGTCGTAGGTGAGGGCCAGATCCCAGCCCTTGCTTTCTTCCGGCTTGAGGTCCAGGTTGTTGGTACGGCCATTGCCTGTCCCGTCACTGAACGGCGCGCCCGCGAAGAACATTTCATGCGCGGTAGGCGGACGGAAAGTATGGGCATAGACGGTTGAAAAGCTCAGGTCCCGGGTCAGGTCGATAGTCGCGCCGATTTTTGGCAGCCATTTGCCGTCGTCGCGCTTCTCCTTGTTGCCGCCGCATCTCTGGCCCGCAGGGCAGTCTCCGCCTGTGTATGGCAGACGAACACCTTCCAGCTCATAGGCGTCATAGCGCAGGCCCGTCAGCATGGTGACGCGCCCCAGCTTGACGCTCAGGTCGGTAAAGATGCTGGATTTATCCAGTTTGCCGGGGTGGTTGGCACCGCGCATGGCTTTAGGCTCAAAGTCGTCGCGTTGCCAGGCCAGGCCGGTTGTCCAGTTGACAGGGGTCTCGCCAATGGCAAGCCGCGCAGTATTGCTGGCATTGAAACCATAGGTTTCGGTGGTGGTGCGTCGCCCTACGTAGGTAATGGTGCCGAAGCCAGGGAAAAAAGATACAGGGCCGTCGGTATATTTGAGGTCGGTCTCGCTGTAGAAAGCCTGAATATCCAGGTTGATCCAGTCACTGCCGGGGGTGTAGCGGTATTGAGTGGAATAGTTGGAGTTGTCAATGGTCCAGTCGTAGCTGGAGTTGGTGAAATTGTTGCGATACCAATTCATGTTGAGGTCGAACTGGTGGGTGGAATTCGGCGACCAGGATGCCTTGAACAACCCGCCTTTGGGGCGGTTGGTGCTGCTGCGGTCGTTAGCCAGGCTGCCGCTGTCCCCGGTTTTGTATTCTCCTTCGGAAGCATACGCGATTGCGCCCATCAGGCTCAGTTCGCCATCCGGGTTGTTCAGTTCGGTGAAGCGGTGGGCAAAGCCCAGCATGCCGGAGCCGTCGGCGCCGTTTGTGCCGATAGTCAGCCGGCCCATGACGCCGCTGTTGCGGCCTTCCAGCAGAACGTCGTCAGCGGTGAGCGTGCGGAAATTGACCGCGCCCGCCAGCGTGCCCATGCCCTGCGCGCCGCTGACCGCGCCCTTGCGGATGCTGATGCCGGACAGCAGTTCGGGGTGGACATACAGCATGTTGTTGCCGGAGTTGCCATGGCCGCCCATGTTTCTGAAGTTCTGGGGAACGCCGTCAATCATGGTATTGACCCGGCCGATGCCGGTCAGGCCCCGCAGGTTGACTTCAATGCCGGGCTGGCTGGACTGCTGCCTGGTGAAAACGCCGGCCTGCGAGCGCAGGCTGCCCTGAACGTCGCCAGTGTGTTTCTCGAATAGGGTGTCCGAACTGATGACTCGTTCGGGGGCGTCGTATTGCCCTTCAACCTGAATGGGTGTGAGTTGAGCGACGCCAGAGTCAGCCAGCGCGGGGCTGGCGCACAGGCCGATTGATGCCAGTAGCGCGGCACTGACGCTGCACCCGAAAATCGGAGCATACTTTTCCATTTCCTCTTCCTTGTTGAATTGAGAATCCCTGTGTTCCGGATGGGCCTGGAGAGGCGGCGCCAACCGGCATCGGACAGGGAAGCCGCCCCGGCAACGGGGCGGGCTCAATGGCATGGAAAAGAAAGGAAATCTGCGCCATGACGTCTGGAAGAATCAGGGTGCGAAAGGTTCTTGCAGCCAGCGCTGGATATCAGGCAGCGCCAGTGTTTTGGCGGCGCCGAAACCGGCCACCTGGCGCGCCCGGACGATTTTCAGAGCGAACAGGTGGAAGTCCTTGAGTTCGGTGAGGATGGGCGCGGAATTGGGGAAACGTTCCAGATAGTGCTTCTCGGCGGCTTCCCACGCCGGGGTGCCGCGTGCCAGGTCGGTGGCTTCGACCTGATAGCTGACGCGGGGCAGGCCCCGTACCGGTTCACCCGGGACTTCGCTGGCGCAGACCATGAAGGATGCCTGGGGGCGCTGCATCAGATAGCGCGTGTGTGCCGCCAGTTCGCTGATGTGAATGATGAACTGCGCTGATTCCCTGTCAATGGCAAAGGGCGCCATGGATACATAGGGCAGGCCCTGGTTGGTGATCGTTGCCAGCGAGCCGGTGCGCTGTTGAGCCATGAGTTGCTTGAAGCTGGTTTCGAGTTCTGTTGGGGTCATCAGTTCTTTCCGGGTCATATTAAGGGGTCATAATCTAAATGATAATTGAAATCATTAATATTCACATTTAGAATTATATGTTCCCATTGTCCCCCAGGCAAGCCGGATCCGATGTCGTTGGTGACGTTCGGGTCTTGGGCTGTGTCTTCTTTCCCCGGTCTGGAATGCTGAAATTCTTTCATTCGCTGTGGTTTTTGTTTCGTGTGTGCGTCAGTGGCCCCCAGGGGCGTTGGGGGTTGGCGCAGTTGACGCTCATCATTGCTTTCAGTCTGGGCAATTTGTATGTATCCATCCTGTTCATCGACTGGAATGCGGATTTCTACAATGCGCTGCAGGAGATTGACGGCCCTGAAATCGTGCGCCAGGTTCTGGTGTTTGTGTTGCTGACGGCTGTCAGTGTGGGCTTGTTTCTGGCTGGCAGGTATCTCAAGCGCCTGCTTGAAATGCGCTGGCGCCAGCAACTGACGGAATATGTGCTGACCCAATGGCTGGAGGAAAGCCGCCACTGGTTTCTGAAGCTGAAGGCGGATCAACAGTGGCTCGACAACCCCGATCAGCGTATTGCGGAAGACTGCCGCATCTTTGTGCAGCGCTTTCTTTCCGAGGGCGTGGCCTTGCTGATTGCCATCGTCTCGGTGGTTTCCTACGTTGTTGTGCTGTGGAATCTTTCCACTTTCCCCCTCAGCTTCTCGGTGTTCGGCCTGGCTGTGGAGATTGACCGCTACATGGTTTGGGCGGCCCCCTTGTATGTGCTGCTTTCCAGCAGCATGACCCACTTTCTGGGAGCGCCGCTCAAGACGCTGAGTGTCAAGCAGCAGAGAAAGGAGGCCGACTTCCGTTTTGCGCTCACGCATTTCCGGGAAAACAGCGAAACCATTGCGTTGGCAAGGGGCGAAGGTTTTGAAAAGCAGGTTCTACGCGACCGTTTTCGCGCCATCATCGACAACTGGTACGCGTTGACGCGCAGGGACTTTGTGCTGGGCTGCTTTACGCGCCCGTACTTCCAGACCGTGCTGCGTGTGCCGATGTTCCTGGCTTTGCCGGCATTCATTGCGCAGAAGGTCACGCTGGGGGGGCTGATGCAACTGGCGTCCGCGTTCTCGCGTGTTGTGAATACGCTGTCCTGGTTCATTTTCAATTATCACAGCCTGGTCGAATTGGGCGCCGCAACAACGCGTCTGGGGCAGTTTGTCGATGCCTTGCAAACCATAGAGGCGCGGGAACCGGAAGCTCTGAAGATCAGTGAGTCGCCGGACAACCAGCTGGTGCTGAGCGATGTGCGAATCGACAGCCCGGGGGGGCAGACCCTTATGCGTATTCCGCAGCTGGTGCTGCCAGCGGGCGAGCATTTATGGCTGCGCGGCGCGTCGGGCATAGGCAAAAGCACCTTGTTCAGGACGATTGCCGGATTATGGCCATACGCTTATGGCGAGATACAGCGCTCGGGAAATTGCGTGTTTGTTGGCCAGCAGGGGTATTTTCCGCTGGGGTCCATGCAGGCGGCATTGGGGTACGCCGCCACTGGAGCGACGGACGGGTCTGCCCCAAGCGAGGCTGAGCAACTGCAGGTTCTGGAAAACATTTGCCCCGATCTGCTTGAGAAAGTGCCCGCGCTCGGAGAAACCACGGATCTGACGCCGTATTACAAGAAGCTGTCTGGTGGGCAACGCCAGCAACTGATTCTGGCCAGACTGCTGTTTCAGTCAGCAGATTGGGTGTTTCTTGACGAAGCCACCAGCGCCATGGATACAGAGCGCGAATTCCAGATTCTGAAAAAGCTGCAGGAAGCCTTGCCGCACGCCACTTTTGTCTTCCTGGCCCACCGCGCGCCGAATGTCCCGTTCAGCTATCGGACAATCGACCTGGAGGCATTCGTTCCCGTGGCGGGTTGAAGCGGGGCTCATGGTGAATGACAGGGGGCGCGGAAGCCTATAATGTGCCCCTATTGGCGCCTGCTGTTCAGGGCGCGTTTTTCTTACGGGCCTTTCATCATGTTCGAGCACCTTCCCCAATATGCGGGCGATCCCATTTTCGGGTTGAACGATGCGTTTCATCAGAATGCGCACCCCCAGAAAATCAATCTCACCATTGGGCTGTATTACGACGATGCGGGCCGCATCCCTGTGTTGCCCTCTGTGGCTGCGGTAGAGCGCCGTCTGGTCGATGACCCGTCGCCCCGGGTTTATCTGCCCATGGAAGGGCTGGCTCCTTATCGCAGCGCTGTGCAGAAGGTGGTGTTCGGCGCCGACAGCCAGGTAGTGGCCCAGGGCAAGGTGGCGACCATTCAAACCTTGGGCGGCACAGGCGCGCTCAAGGTGGGCGCTGATTTCCTGAAAACGGCTTATCCCGACAGCGAGGTATGGATCAGCGATCCCGCCTGGGACAATCACCACGCCATTTTCGGCGGCGCGGGGTTCCAGACGCGCAGCTATCCGTATTACGACCCGGCCACCAAGGGCCTGGCATTCGATGCCATGATGAGTTGCCTGCGCGGCCTGCCGTCGCGCGCCATTGTCCTGCTGCACCCCTGCTGCCATAACCCGACAGGCGTTGATCTGTCGCGCGAACAATGGGGCGAAGTCATTGCCGTGCTGCAAGAACGCGGTCTCATCCCTTTTCTGGACATCGCCTATCAGGGCATGGGCGATGGCATGGAGGAAGACGCGTATGCGGTGCGCGCCATGGCGCAGGCGGGCCTGACCGTGCTGGTGGCGAATTCCTTTTCCAAAAACCTGTCGGTGTACGGCGAGCGTTGCGGCGGCCTGTCGGTCGTGTGCGGTTCGTCAACGGAGGCCGATCTCGTGCTGGGGCAGCTCAAGGCCGTGGTGCGGCGCATTTATTCCAGCGCTCCCTGGCATGGCGGCCATGTGGTGTCGGGCGTGCTGAACGATGCCGCGCTGCACGGCCAGTGGCTGGAAGAAGTGGCGGCCATGCGGGTGCGCATGGCGCAGACGCGTACCCTGGTACACGAACAACTGAGCGTGAAGCTGCCTGGCTATGATGCGGATTACTTCATACGCCAGCGGGGCATGTTCACTTACAGCGGCCTGTTGCACGAACAGTTGCTTGCCCTGCGCGAACGTCATGGTGTCTACATCATAGATTCCGGCCGTATCGCCGTGCCGGGCCTGAATACGCATAACGTCGGCCACTTCACCGATGCGCTGGCCGATGTGATCGGCGAAAGCGCCCGCTGAATCTCTGCCCGCTTTGCTGTAACCTAGTGTCCTGTTTGATTGATCAAACAGGACACTAAGCCATTCTCTGTTCTTTCTCTGGATATCTCTCGACCATGGATTCCTATTCCCTTCCCTATACTTTTTCCCAGCGGGCCCAACAGCTCACCAGTTCCACCATTCGAGAGATTTTGAAGGTCACTGAACGGCCTGAAGTCATTTCCTTTGCGGGCGGCCTGCCCGCGCCGGGCGGTTTCCCGGTCGGGGAAATCAACGCTGCGTTTGATCGCGTGCTGCGGGAAAACGGCAAAACCGCCCTGCAGTACGGCCCGACAGAAGGCTATACGCCGCTGCGCCAGTGGGTGGCAGACGACTTCAAGCGTCGCGGTGCCGATGTCGCGCTCGATGAGGTGCTGATCGTATCGGGCTCCCAGCAGGCGCTCGATATGCTGGGCAAGCTGTTCATCGACCCGGGCAGCAAGGTGCTGGTAGAAGCCCCCAGCTACCTGGGCGCTTTGCAGTCGTTCTCGCTGTTCGAGCCGGAATATGCCTCGGTTCCCACCGATAACGGCGGCCTCATCCCTGAAGAAATCACCGACACTCTGGCGGCAGGCGCGCGCTTCCTGTATGCGCTGCCCAATTTCCAGAACCCGACCGGCGTGTCGCTCAACCTTGAGCGCCGTCAGGCCCTGGTGGAGCGTTGTGCCGCCCTGCAGCTGCCCATCGTGGAAGACGACCCCTATGGCGAACTGCGCTACGCGGGCGAACCTTTGCCCGGCCTGCTGCAACTGGGCCGCAAAGCAGGCGCTACGGTGATCCGCCTGGGTACGTTTTCCAAGGTGCTGGCTCCGGGCCTGCGGCTGGGCTATATCGTGGCGCCGAGTCCCATTATCGCCAAACTGGTGCAGATCAAGCAGGCCACCGACCTGCACACCGCCACGGTCTCGCAAATGGCGGTCTACGAAACCATTAAAAGCGGTTTCCTCGATGAACACATGCCCAAGGTGCGCGAACTCTACAAGCGCCAGTGCGGCTACATGCTCGACGCCATGGAAGAACACTTCCCCAAGACGGCGTCATGGACGCGCCCGGAAGGCGGCATGTTCATCTGGGTGACATTGCCCGGGCACATGGATGGCGCCCGTCTGCTGCAGCGCGCCATTGAGCGCAATGTGGCGTTTGTGCCAGGCGCGCCCTTCTATGCCAGCGATGTCCGGGCCAACACGCTGCGGCTCAGCTTTGTGACCGTCTCCGAAGAGCGTATCCGGGAAGGGATCGCCATTCTTGGGGAGCTGCTTCGCGAAGGCTGATGAAACACGATATCCGGCAACACATGAATCAGGCTTCATCTCAAGAAAACAGCCGCTCCCCCGGCAGCCCGCCGTCCATCCCCGATCTGGCCGACATGCGGCCCGACGATTGGGTGGAACGCTGGCTGCCGCGTTCCTGGGGGCCTTATGCCCGCCTGTGCCGGCTCGACCGGCCGGTCGGCACCTGGCTGACACTGCTGCCCACAGTGGCCGCGCTGGTTCAGGCTGCAGATGGCCTGCCCACCCTGTGGCGCCTGTTCATTTTCTGCCTGGGTGCATTTCTGATGCGCGGGGTAGGGTGCTGCTTCAATGATATTTTCGATCGCGACATCGACAGCCAGGTCGAGCGCACCCGGTTCAGGCCGCTTACCAGCGGTCAGCTCAGCTTGCGTAACGCCTTGTGGTTTGTGTTCGCGCAGCTGTGTGTGTGTGCCCTGCTGCTGTTTGCCATCAATGAATACAGCCGCTGGCTGGCGCTGGCGGTTGTGCCGATCGTCATCATCTATCCGCTGTGCAAGCGCTTCACTTACTGGCCGCAGGTGGTGCTGGGCATCGCCTTCAACTGGGGCATGCTGATGGCCTGGTCGGATACCCGCGATATGGTGCCGCTGGCGGCAGTAGCCATGTGGCTGGGCGCCGTGTGCTGGCAGGTGGGCTATGACGCCATGTATGGCTATGTTGATATGCGCGATGATCTCAGGCTGGGCCTGCGTTCCGCATCCATGCGCTTTGGCGATCAGGGCAAGCTGTGGATTGGTGGCTTCTACCTCGCCACCATGGCTTTGTGGGTGTACGCCGGTGTGGGCATGAATATGGACTGGCCATATTTTGTCGTCATGGCCGCTATTGCGATTCATTTCGTCTGGCAACTGTCCGTTTTCAGCATCCAGCGGCCCGACCGCAGCTTTATGCTGTTCCGTTCCAATATGGCGGTAGGTGCCATGATGGTAGTTGCCGCACTGGCGGGCACGGTGCTGCCGTTGTAAGGTAACAAAAAAACCAACAACGGGGTTTCCTGCAAGGGAGGATCGGCATGGAGCGCTCAAGCCTGCCCGAATCGGGCCGCACAGAGTACGACTACGTCATTGTGGGTGCAGGTTCCGCTGGTTGTCTGCTTGCCAATCGTCTGTCAGCCGATCCCGCCGTGCGTGTGCTGCTGCTGGAAGCCGGTGGGCGCGACGACTGGCGCTGGATTCACATCCCCGTCGGCTATCTGTATTGCATCGGCAACCCGCGTACCGACTGGTGCTATTCCACCGAACCCGACCCTGGCCTGAATGGCCGCAGCCTGGGCTATCCGCGCGGCCGCGTGCTGGGTGGCAGTTCCGCCATCAACGGCATGATCTACATGCGCGGCCAGGCGGCCGATTACGACGGCTGGGCTGAAGCAGGTAACCCTGGCTGGGCTTGGGAAGACGTTCTGCCTCTGTTCAAACGCATGGAAGATCATTACGCGGGCGGCAGCGAATTCCACGGCGCCGGGGGCGAATGGCGGGTCGAGCAGCAGCGCCTGTCATGGGATATTCTCGATTCCTTCCGTCAGGCGGCCTCGCAGGCGGGCATTCCTTCCATCAACGATTTCAACCAGGGCGACAACGAAGGCTGCGCCTATTTTGAAGTGAACCAGCGGCGCGGCGTGCGCTGGACGGCCGCCAAAGCCTTTCTGCATCCGGTTTCGCAGCGCCCGAATCTGGAAGTCATTACCGGCGCCCATGCGCAGCGCATTGCGTTTCAAGAGCGCCGGGCGGTCGGGGTGCATTTTCTGCACGAAGGCAGCCAGCGCTATGCCCAGGCTCATGCCGAAGTGATTCTTGCGGCGGGCGCTGTGGGTTCGCCGCAGTTGCTGCAGCTTTCGGGCGTAGGGCCGGGGCGCTATCTGTCCAGCCTTGAGCTTCCCATGGTGTGCGATCTTCCCGGCGTGGGCGGCAACCTGCAAGACCACCTGCAATTGCGCATGGTTTACAAGCTCAGCCATGCCCGCACCCTGAACACCATGGTGGGTTCGTTATGGGGCAAGGCTCTGATGGGTCTGGACTATTATCTGCGCAAGCGCGGCCCTCTCAGCATGGCGCCTTCCCAGCTTGGGGCTTTTGCGCGTTCCGGGCCTGAATACAGCCGCGCCAATCTCGAATACCATGTGCAGCCGCTATCGCTGGAAAAATTCGGCGAAAGCCTGCACAGCTTTCCTGCCATGACGGCGTCAGTGTGCAACCTCAGGCCCAGCAGCCGGGGCCATGTCCGCATACGCAGCCCGCACGCGGCTGAACCGCCGGAAATCCTCTGCAACTATCTCAGTACGCTGGAAGACCGTAAAGTCGGGGCCGACAGCATCCGCCTGACCCGCCGCATCATGGAGCAGGAAC
>JAAZDZ010000208.1 GCA_012512545.1 Alcaligenaceae bacterium
GAATACATCCGTGAAATTCGCCTGTCGGAACGCAAGTTCTACCAGAAGATCACGGATCTGTACGCGACTGCCTTCGATTACGATAGGGACGCACAGACCACGCGGGCATTTTTCGCGCTGGTACAGAACAAGCTGCACTGGGCAGTGCATCGTCACACTGCCGCAGAACTGATCGTGGCACGTGCCGATGCAGACAAGACAAATATGGGGCTGACGCACTGGGAAGCCGCACCTCATGGAAAGATCGTCAAGTCGGATGTTTCGGTGGCCAAGAACTACCTGAACGAAGAAGAGATGGACTATCTGGAGCGGATTGTTTCGCTCTATCTGGATTTTGCGGAGCTGCAAGCGATTCGAAAAATCCCCATGTCCATGCTGGACTGGGCCAGACGACTGGATGGTTTCCTGGAATTCAACGGCAACGAGATATTGACCGGGCCAGGAAAGATTTCGCATGAACAGGCGAAATTACACGCCGAAAGCGAATTCGAGAAATACCGCATCGTGCAGGACAGGCTGTTCGAGAGCGATTTCGACCGGATGTTGAAGCAGCTTGAGGTTGATCACCCTAGCCAGGGCAGCGACCAGGACAAGAATGAGGGGAAAGCATGAGTTCGCGTGTTCAGAATCACATCACTGGCCGTTTGTCGCTGCGGCCGCCGCAAGCCGAATCCCTGGCACGGCTGGTACGCGCGCTGGAAACTGCGCCGGAAATGCTGGGCAAGGATAGGGACGTTGCCTCGATTCTGGCGACCCTGAAAGCCGAATTTCCGACGCTGGGGGACTTCGAGCGGGACTTCCCTTCGCTGTGCTTCGCCTTGGCTACCGGAGTCGGCAAGACGCGCTTGATGGGGGCTTTTGTCGCCTACCTGCATCTGGCACATGGCATCAACAATTTCTTCGTGCTGGCCCCGAACCTCACCATCTACAACAAGTTGATTGCCGATTTCACGCCGAATACGCCCAAGTATGTGTTCAAGGGCATCGGGGAGTTCGCCATCAACGCGCCCAGGGTCATCACCGGCGACAACTACGACCAGCAGAACGTCACGGGTGGCGAGTTGTTCGGCGAGGTGCGAATCAACATCTTCAATATCTCCAAGATCAATTCCGAGGTGCGCGGCGGCAAGGAGCCACGCATCAAGCGCATGCGGGAGGTGCTGGGCGAAAGCTACTTCAACCACCTGGCCAACCTGCCGGACCTGGTGTTGTTGATGGACGAATCACACCGCTATCGTGCCCAGGCCGGTATGCGGGCCATCAACGAACTGAATCCGCTGTTCGGCTTGGAGGTGACGGCCACGCCTTTTGTAGAGTCCGCCAAGGCCCCCATACCTTTCAAGAATGTGGTGATGGACTATCCCTTGGCACGCGCCATGGAAGATGGCTTCGTCAAGGAACCGGCCGTCGTCACCCAACGCAACTTCAAGGCCAGCAACCACGCTGCGGAAGAAATCGAGAAGGTCAAGCTGGAGGACGGCGTTCGCCTACACGAGACCACCAAGGTCGAACTATTGACCTATGCCCGCGAGAACGGCGTCAAGGTTGTTAAGCCGTTCATCCTGGTAATCGCACGCGATACGACGCATGCCGGGCAGTTGAAGGCATTGATCGAGTCCTCGGCATTCTTCGAAGCGCGCTACCAAGGCAAGGTCATCCAGGTGGATTCCAGCCGCACCGGAGCCGAGGAAGAGAAAATGATCGAGGCGTTGTTGAATGTGGAGAACCCGGAGGAACCCACTGAGATCGTCATCCACGTCAACATGCTCAAAGAAGGTTGGGACGTAACCAACCTCTACACCATCGTGCCGCTGCGTGCAGCCAATGCCCGCACGCTGATTGAGCAATCCATCGGGCGTGGCCTGCGCTTACCCTATGGCAAACGCACAGGCGTGGCGGCGGTGGATCGCCTCAACATCGTGGCGCACGACAAATTCCAGGAGATCATCGACGAGGCCAACCGTGGTGATTCGCCGATCCGTCTCAAGCAGGTGATCCTCGAAGTCCCCAGCAGCGAGGACAAAAAGGTCAGCGTTCAAGTGTTGCCTAATTTGCTGACTCGCCTGGGACTGCACGATGAGCATGCGCCACATGTTCCGCCTGCGTTGGAGACGGTGGATGCAGGTACTGAGGTCGGTGGCGAACAAGTCAAGGCACAGACTCAGCCGGTCTTTACGACCGAAGCAGAATTCAAGGCGGCCCATGTCGTGCGGGAAGTCCTCGCCACCTATGAGGTGAAGCGCGATTTGACGCCGACCAGTGCGGCATTGATGAAGCCGGAAATCCAGCAAGAGATTCTGGCAGAAGTGGAAAAACGCCTGAAACCCCAGCAAGGGCAATTGCTGCAAGGCGCCGACGACCAGGTGCCAGCGCTGGATCTGTCCGCCGTCGTGGCCAAGACCACTGAAATTCTGGTTCAGCAGACCATCGACATTCCGCGTATCGCCGTTGTGCCTACCGGCGAAGTCACCACGGGCTTTCATCCGTTCCGCCTGGGGGCCTTACCCAACTTCCAGCCAGGGCAGCGCGAGATTGTCGGCCAGACATTGCGTACCAGCGAACAATTCACCCTGAACCGTGAAAGTGGCCTGCGGGAAAACCGCTTTGAAGATTACATCGTCAAGAAGCTGATCGACTTCGACGATATCGACTACTTCACGCAGGCCGACTTGCTCTACGACCTCGCCGGACAGGCTGTCGAGCATTACCAGCAGCAGAACTATTCAGACAGTGAGCTGCACGAGATTTTCGATACCTACGGCAAGGAACTTGCCCGCCTGATTCGTGCCCAGATGATGGAGCACTTCTGGGAAAAAGCGGCGGGCTATGAGGTTCAGGTCAGCAGAGGCTTCACTGAGCTGAAGCCATGCAACTACACCGCTACGGAGGGGCAGACTGCCCATAACCTGAGGGAAACCGTTACGGAAACCAGCCGCATCAAACAGATGCTGTTCGGAGGTTTCACCCGTTGCCTGTACCCTCTGCAGAAGTTCGACTCGGACACCGAACGGCGTTTTGCCTTGCTGCTGGAGCGTGACGCCCTCAAATGGTTCAAGCCCGCCAAGGGCCAGTTCCAGATCTACTACAAGCTGGGCAGCGAACAGCCGGAATATATCCCCGACTTCGTGGCCGAGTTGGATGGAATGATCCTGATGGTCGAAACCAAAGCGCGCGTCGATCTGGCTTCCGCCGAAGTCCAGGCCAAAAGCGCTGCCGCCTCGCGGTGGTGTCGGCACGCCAGTAAACATGCGGCTGAAGTCGGCGGCAAGCCCTGGCGCTACCTCGTGGTTCCCCACGATGAAGTGACTGAAGACAAACGCCTGTCCGACTACCTGCGGTTTGAAGTTAAGGACACAGCGGAAGGAGGCAGCCCAGCCTGAACTCAAGCGTCGGACATCATCGCCCCAGGTAGATTACGGTGATCGACGTCCGTTCGTGCCCAAGTTCCCGGCTGATCCTTTGTCGTGCTTGCAGGTCTTGCAACTGCTGATTGGCGGGCAGCATTTCCTGCTGTGGCCCCCAGACTTCGACGTGCGCCGTGCAAAGGCGGCGCTTTTCCAGTGGGTGCGAATCCCACCCGGCAACACTCGCTCCGGCCGGTAGCAATCGGAGCAGTCATGGAGGTAACGAAATGGCTGAAGCCTTCGGTGTAGAAGGATATTAAGTGGTCGATCCTGATTTATTCATTTTCGCGTGGTCGGCTGCCCACCGAGAGGCTTTATGCCGCTCGGGCCGGAACCAGCCCTTCACCCGAACACCGGTTTAATACTCGACTGAGCGGCCAGCGAGTCATCGCCAGCCAGGATCGCGCTGGAACCGCACCCTTTTCCAGGCGTAAAAAAAGGCGCCACAGAAAGCCCACGCCCTTTCGGGAGATCATGCGCAGCAGCCATTTGAGGTTGTAGCCCGCCGCGCACAGTACGGCATGCAGCCGGTCGCCCAGTTCTCCCTTCAAATGGCAGCGCCCCAGGCGGTGATCCCCCTTCAGGTGCCCGATGATCGGTTCAATCGCCTGACGCCGCTTCGGTCAGGCGACGCAGCAGTGCCGCCCGCTTGGCATGAGGGACAAGGAAGCGCCGCAACTGGCGCTCGAAAGCGTCCGGGCCCGCAACCAGCGCATACCCTTCGGCAAGCACCTTCAGCAGACTGACCGTTTTTTCGTAGCCCGATGCACTTCCGCGGGATGCCTGTGCGCTCGCTGCTTGCCAGTGTTTGTCCGGCGTGTCCATGATCCGGCGTAATTCGGCCTCGCGCTTCTGGCGACGTTCCGCCTCACGCTTTGCATGCGCCTCGGCTTCGCGAGTCCGCCTGCGCTCACCCGCCGATTGCGCCAACTCGCGCAGTTCTGCCACTCGACGTCGGGGAACATCCGAAGACGCCGACCGCTGTGCCTTGAGCCATGCAGCATAGTGAGACTTCACCTGGCGTTCTGCCTCCTGGCCCCGGCCCAATGCAATTGTCTTGAGCACATCCTGCATATCCGCTGTCCGCCAGGTATCCAGCCAAGTGGATATTGGCAGCATTTCATCGTGCGGCGAAGCGGCCATGGCACTGCCCATGCTGGCGGCTTCAAGCATATCCGGATCAATTTCCAGAAACTCGACCAAGGCCTGCTGCGCTGGCGAGATGTCTGTCAGTCCAGCAGGCACTTCCGGCTCCAGCACGTCATCGTGCAAGGCATCACCAGCCGCCAACCAGCCCAGATAGAGAGGCCGCAAATCACCCCGCATCAACTCATCGCGCAAGGGAATCAACCTGGGCATCCAACCGCTGCCGTCGTCTTCGGCAAAGCGATCATAATTCTTGCTTTCTTTCAACAACCAACTGAGTATCCAATGCGCATCGCTGGACTCGATTGACAGTACATCCGAATGGGTAAATGATTCCAGCTCAATCTGACTGAAAACAACCTTGGGCAACCTTAGCGACGCAAGGCAATAGCCCCAGTCAGCGCAATAGACGAAGGCATCGAAATAGCGACGCATCCAATCAGCAGGGTCGGCCTTGAGGCTACCCCATTC
>JAAZDZ010000209.1 GCA_012512545.1 Alcaligenaceae bacterium
CAGCGCGAAGTTCGGCCATCTCGGCAGAGGTCAACGGCCTGTCGATGGCCGCGAATTCGTAGTATTGATATTCGCTCATAGTATTGATGTCCGATTGGTCTTTCTGGAATCGGCAGGCAACTCAGCGCAACTCATACCACGTCCCACGCCCGCCCCCATGCTGAACCAGATGCCCCTGTTCCACCAGCGCCCGGAAGTGCTGTTTGAGCGTGTTGCGGTTGCCGCCGGTCAGGCGGATGGCTTCAGCCATGGTGATCCTGCCATGCTCGCGTGTGAACTCGACAATCTGCAACGCTAGATCCGGCAGCTTGGCCAGCACCAGCTTCTCGCGCTCGACCTTGCGTTCCAAGCGGCGTACTTGCTGTGACAATGCACGAAGGAAGAACACCAGCCAAGGCTGCCAGTTCGGTGCATCGGTGCGGATACTGCCTTGTGTCTGGCGCAGTGCCAGGTAGTAGGCTTCCTTGTTCTGCTCGATCACGCTTTCCAGCGAGCTGTAGGGCACGTAGACATAGCCGACCTGCAGCAACAGCAAGGTGGTCAGTACCCGGCTCAGGCGGCCGTTGCCATCCTGGAACGGGTGGATCTCCAGAAACACCACAATCCAGATGCCAATCAGCAGCAGTGGGTGCAGACGCCCCGTTTCTCGTTCCTCGTTGAACCAGGCCACCAATTCGGTCATCAGGTGTGGCGTATCGAAAGGCGTCGCGGTTTCGAATACCACACCCAGCGGCTCGCCATCTTCATCAAATGCCGCGACGCTGTTGGTAGTGGTTTTGTAGTTGCCGCGATGCCAGGCATCCTTGTTGCTGTGGGTCAACAGGTCACGGTGCAGTTGCCGGATGTGATTCTCGGTCAGTGCGATGTCCTGCCAGGACGAAAACACCAGTTCCATGACTTCGGCATAGCCAGCCACTTCCTGTTCGTCGCGGGTCGCGAACGATCTGATCTGCAAGTTGGAGAGCAAGCGCTCGACTTCACGGTCCGACAGCCTGCTGCCCTCGATCCGTGTCGAAGAACCGATGCTCTCGATGGTGGCGACCCTGCGCAAGGCCAACAGCCGATCCGGCGCCAGCGTGCCAAGGGCGCGCCAGGCGCCCTTGAATTCGTCGATGCCTGCAATCAGGCCGAGGATTTCCGGGGTGATCTGGAGAGAGTCAGTGTGTATCACGCAACCAATAATACACCCATTTACACCCAAAACTCCCAATATCCATTTGGCAACCGATAAGCGGCTTGGCAGGCAAGGCAAGGAGAACAGAATGCTTTATCCCATCTACGTACACAAGGAACAGAACAACGCTTATGGCGCCATCTTTCCCGATATTCCAGGTTGCTTTGCTGGCGCCGATGCCTGGACTTTCGTGCATACGACGTGGTATCCGACCTTGCCGCTCATGATAACGCGCTTTATCTTGCCTGACGATGAGGCGCTTTATTTTGAACCAAACCCTTCCGAGTTGCCTCAAGAGTGGTCTTCTCTTCCGGCAGATCGTCCAGGCATGACGTTCAGGACGGAATGGCTTCAGGACAAAACCCACCTGGGGTTGATAGTCCCTTCCGCCGTATTGCCGCTTGAGCGAAATATCGTGATCAATCCGAGGCATCCAGCGATATCTGAAGTGCGTGTGGATGAGATCTTTGACTTCATGTACGACGAAAGAATGTTTCTGCCTCGAAGATAAATATGCGCTACACGCGCTCCGAGCTCTGTGTTGCCACCTCCCCTCATCTTGTCGATAATTGAGTTGTACCCGAAAGGGGCTTAGAGTCTGGTTCCGCTACGGCGTTGAATCAGCCAGCGCGGCAAGGACGATGACAAGTCAGCCGCCCTGCAATCAAGGGCGCTTCGGTGCCCTTTGTCTTTGTGCGCCCAGCATGCTGAAAAAATCTTCGAGCTAGTATCTGGAGCGTTCACCGAATGGACTGTCTGAAAAGGTATTGCCATCCTGCCGCTGGATGTTCCGCCTCATGCCGATACTTTGCGCAGTCGCTCAACCGAGCATGCCTCCCAAACTGACAAAGGTTACAACCTTGAACTTGGAACCTTTCTTGGAACCTGCCCCATGAACAATCCCGCTCTTGCCATCGCAACACAGCTCACCGCCCTTGAAACCAGCAGCCGGTTTGCGTCACACTTCTTTCTGGATGACGACCCGCAACTCAATATCGAAGGCGTCGGCCGGGTGGCCCTGCCTGTCGATACGCATACGGCGCACCGCTTGTGCGCGATGGCTCACCCGGCCAGCCACGGCTATAAAGACCAGACACGTGTTGACACCGCCATACGGGACACCTGGGAAATTTCCGCCGCCGCATTGCGGTTCGAGACCTCCCAATGGCCTGGCTTACTGGAAAAGGCGCTGCAACGCATCAGCCGCGATCTCGGGCTTGCATCATCGGGTTCGCTGCGGGCCGAGCTGCACAATCTGCTGGTCTACGGCCCTGGCCAGTTCTTCGCCACGCACCAGGATTCCGAGAAACATGACAATATGATCGGCACCCTGGTGATCACCTTGCCCTCTGAATTCACTGGCGGGGAATTCATCGTTTCACATCAGGGCGAAGAAATCGAATCGCGAGGTTCAGAGAACCGGCTGGGATTCATGGCATTCTACGCCGACTGCGCGCACGAGGTACGGCCCGTCAAACAAGGCTATCGGGTCGTGCTGACCTACAACCTGCTCATGCCCACCCACATCAAAACTCCGGAGCCCTCTTCCGAAACCGTCACCGCCCTTACCCGCGCCATCACCGCATTCTGGCAAACACCCGCGACAAACCGCTGGGGCTCTGGCCGCCCCGCCCAGACGCCGGATCGCCTGGTCTATCTGCTCGACCATGAATACACGCAGGCCAGCCTGTCCTGGAAACGCCTGAAAGGGGCGGATGCCACAAGGGTGGGCGCGCTACGCAAAATCGCCGATACGCTGGATGCGGAAATTTTTCTGGCGCTGGCCGATATCCAGGAAACCTGGACTACCGAAGACGACTACCCCGGCTATTCGGATTGGGGTTATCACTATTACGAAGATCACGACGAAACAGGCGGGCGGAACACTTCCGACAGCGATCCGGCGCTGGGCGAATTGATCGACGATCAGATCGAGCTGCGCCACTGGATCACCCCGGACGGCTCGCTAGCGGACATACAGGACGCCCACGTTGACGATGCCGAACTCTGCTACACACTGGCCACCAAAGACTGCACGCCCTTTGAGTCGGAATACGAAGGCTACACGGGCAACGCCGGCAGCACCATTGACCGCTGGTATCACCGGGCGGCGGTCATCATGTGGCCGCGCACCCGTGGTTTTGCGGTACGTGCGCACAAGGCACCCGGCTGGGCCATCGAACAGATTGCCACCGCCCTGCGCGAGAACCAGAACGATCAGGCCCGGCAATGGGTAGCCGCGCTGCTGCCCTACTGGCCTGAGGCGGCGCGCCGCCAGACGACCCCTTTTCACAACGACAGCACCTTCGATGCGAAAAACAGCCTGCTCGACCCCACCATGCAGGTGGCTGCCAATATCAACAACCCGTCAACCGCCGAGCAGCTTCTTGACCCCTTCATGCTGACCGACCTGCATCCGACCTCCGCCCCCTGGTTCGCCCGGCTCCTCGAACATTACGGGCCTGACTGGTGCCAGGAACGCCTGCGGCGCTGGCGCCAGAATGCCCGCTATCCGTCGCTCCAGGAAAAGCAGTCCTGGCTGGCCAATACGATCTTCCCCTTGACCCAGGCCATGACTCGAACAGGTTTCGACTCCGCCCGCCCGATGCTTGCAAGTCTGTTGCAAGACTGCTGGGCCAGCTTCAGAACCGATTTCGATCATATACAAGGCTACGAACCGATCTGGCGCGAACAAGATGACATGGCGGAACCCGCCGCTGCGGTACTGGCCTTGCTGGAAGCATCAAGCCTTGCGCGGCAACTACAGTTGGAACAGGAAATCATCGAAGCACTGCAGTCTTCCGCTTGGCCATTCAGCTTGGCCCTTGGGGTACTGCATGCTGCCGCAAGCCGAAAATCAGAAAGCCGGAAACGCTTGTCAGGCGTACACAAGCACTGCATGAATGTACTGGCCGCCCGCTTGCAACAACCCGCGCGTAAACCCGATGACTGGTCCATGGATCCCCCTCGGGGCTGTGACCCGACCCTGGCTGTTTTCTTGCGGAATCCCACTCAAAGACGACTTGAATGGCCATTGGCAAAACCCGGCCGTCAGATCATCCACCAGTTTATTGATGCTCATGAGTTGCCCGTCACCCATGAAACCCGGCGTACCGGGCGACCCTTTACGCTCGTCCTGGAAAAAACAAGCAAGCTATTCAAACACGAGGCCAACGAACGATCACGCTGGAAAACCGAAGTTTCCTGGTTGCATCAGGCGGAGAACAATTTCAGCCAAGACCAGATGGGTTGAGGAAGCCTACTGGCCGACAGCGCCACACCATGCTTGCGCTGGTTACTCAGATCCTTAACCGAGTCAAAGGTCGAATAGGCAAGCCGACATGCCGACATCGGGAAACTGCTACGCCATTATGGGACGCATTACGTGTCGCCGCCGAGGCTCTCCATCAGCTTGTCCACGACTCCTTCCTCGGCAATAGCCAGTCCGTGCTCCCCCATGGCCGTTGCCAGGTCCGCGTCCCAAGTGGCCTCAATGCCATTGATGTCCAGATCTCGTGGCCGCGGGGGTGTTTCCGCCACCGCCGCCAGATAATCGCGTGTACCGAAATTCCAGGGACTTGCCCCCCAGGCGCGCATGACATGGTTGCCGATGGCGATACCGGGCCAGTCGTAGTCGCCGTGGTAGTGCAAGTGCGCATCGGCGGCGGCCAGTTGGTCCAGCAGCACACGCTGAGCGGCGGCGGGCATGCCGTCGGTGCAGACCAGTGGGGCGCAATGCGCGCCGAGGCGATCGGCGGCGATGGCGACGATGTTGGGGTTCTCGCAGATATAGATGTCGCGGCGGGCAACCGGCCAGGACGGTGGCTGACGCAGCAGTTGCCGCAATGACAGGTAGCCGGGCTCGCCCACCGCCCAGGTGCGGGGGCCGTCGGGCGGTGGCAGATTTAGAAACAGCGCGGGACGGGCCAATTCGTTGACGGAAATGCCCGCCCGCGCCCAAGTGTCACGCTGGCGTTCAGCGGTGCTCGCCTCAGCCTCAGCCACCGTTTCGTCATTTTCCACCCCGTTTTCCGTTCGGTCGTCCAGGGTGGCCGTGGCGGCCCGCTCATGGTGGCGCCACGCCGCCAGTACCAGGGTGGCCACTGGCCTGCCGACATCGAGGGCGTGGGCGTCGCCCAAGGTTTCAGCGGCCAGTTGCGCACGGGCCAGGCCCCTGGAAGGCAGGCGTTGCAGCACCGCGTCAGCCGCGAAAAGCAGTGCTTCCGCCTGTTCGGGTTCGCGGCCCAGGCGTTTGAGCAGAGTCAGAGCGGCAGGTGACTGCCGCCATGCCCGCAGCAACTGGCCGCCATTCGGTGAGGAAAGCAGCGCTTTCCAGCGGGCTTGGCGTTCTTTCTTCAGCTTTGCATGGGGACGGATGGGACCTTCAAGCCGTTCCAGCGCATCACGCAGCGAATCGGCCAGACCAGCATTGCACAGCTGCTCGTCGAGCTCGTCGATGTTCAGCGTCAAGGAGGCCGCCGGGCGCGAGGGTCGGCCGGTCAGTTGGCACAGGGCCCTGTGCATGGCAGGATCGAGTCCGGTGAGACGGACCGCGCGGGAGGCCGCACCGGATTCGGCGCGCTCGAAGTGGCGGCGCAAGCGCTGGCGCACCGCAGCCAGTTCGGCGCCGCCCAACAGGCGTTGCAGACGTGGATCGGGTGGCGCACTGGTCATGACGGCGGAAACCGGCGATCGGGATCGTCTTCGACACGCTTTTCCCGGCCATCCCAGGTCCAGCGCGAGACAAACACGGCGTCGATGCCTTCACGGCGCTGCAACTGGCAGATCGCCACGCCGGGTAGTTCAGCGTAGCAGGCCCATTCGCGCTCGCTGGTGATGACGAAGTCCAGGTCGAATTCGCGGATCAGCCCCATGCAGTGTGCGCGAGCGGTGTCGTCGATACCCGCAAAGGCTTCGTCCAGCAGCATCAGCCGCGGCGCGAGGGGGCTGCCGCCGTGGCCGTAAAAACTCGCGATAGCGGCAAACAGCGGCACGGTCAGACCCAGGGCGCGCTCGCCGCTGGAAGCGGGGCCGGACAATTTTCGCCATTGCCCGTCCTGCTGGCGCTGGATGCGAAAGCGGTGCCAGTGGCGGTAGTCCAGGGCACGGGCGAGTTGGTCGATCAGGCTACTGCCGGTGGAGTCGGTGTCGGAGCGTGCCCGTTCGGCGGCGATCTGCTGCTGCAGCATGGTGCCCACCGCATGCCGGTCTTGCGCCGACCACAGGTCTGCACTGGTGTTCAGCAAGCGTGCACGTGCGAGTTCCAGCCCTGCCGGGGCGCCTTCGTCCACGGACAATGGCTCCCACTGCAGACGATAGCGCACACCGGTGGAGGTTGGCCGCTTGTGCAGTTCTTCATTGATGTTGTGTACACGTTCATCCGCCGCCCGCAGCAGGCGCTGGAGTTCGGCGGCAATCTCGGCTTGCAGGTGGTTTTCCAGCACTTCCCGTTCCCGCGCCGACAACAACTCGCTGCGCTGGGCGATGTCATCGGCCAGCAGTGCCGCCAAAGTGGCGGGGCTTTCGGCGCGGTTCTGGTACTGGATATGAACGGAGACTCCCCAGTCGTTGGGCTCGGACATGGCTTGATGGCCCAAAGCACTCAAGGCGCGTTGCAGCTCGGTCAGGTCTTCCGCGATCTGACGCTGCACACGGGTCCAGGCATTGTCGCTGTCATTGAGCTGGGCCAGTGCCTGTTCGATGCGTCGGGCCAGGTTCAGGGCCGGATCGACACTCCAGTTTTCTGGAAGTGGCAGATCGGGCAGGGCCGAGGCCAACAGATTGCTGTCGGCGAAGCGATGCAGGGCGTCCACCGCTTGTTGGCGTTCGGCGATGCGCTCGGTCAGTTGTTCCTCTTTCTGACGTGCTTCCGTTTCGGCGACGGCGCGGTTTTCACCGGCTTTTCTAAGCGTCGTATTCGATATTTCCAGACTGGCTTCAGCTTGGGAGAGTAATGCTTTTGCTTCGCGCAATGCCTGCAATAAAGCATCCACCTTCTGACCGACAGACTGCATCAGGGTCTCGAAGCGGCTGGCTGCCTGTTCGGCCAGCTCATCGGCCTGCGCCAGCGCTTCCTGAACCTGCTCCAATACCTCACGAGCGTCGTCTTCCCGTTGTTTTTGCTCCAGAAACGCGAGCCAATCCCGTGGCCAGCCACTGGCCACCTGGGTCAGTTGCCTCTGGGCCTGATCAAAGACCTCCAGGGCTTGCTCGACCTCGGGAAGCCGTTCGGAGTCGGGTGGCAGACGCAGGTCGACGGCATCCTGGTTCAACTGTTCCTGGGCGGTGTGCAGCAATGTCTGGATGTCACGGTGACGGACGCTGACCTGCTCCAGTCGTTGCCTGAAGCGGTTGACCTCATTACCAGCGCTGGTAGCCGCCATGATGGCCGTGTGCAGCGGTTGGTCGGACGGTGCGCCCTGCCGCTCGTGCTCGGCTCTCTGGCGGTCGGCAGCCAGTACCTCGAACTGGCCCTGGAGTTCGCGGTTTTCCGCATCGAGTTCCATCAGGGCGGCGGCGATATCCGCCAGTCGCTGCTGGCGCGCTCGTTCGCGAGCGCTGTGGCCAATGTAGCGTGCTTCGCTCTTGCGCCAGGCACCGGCCAGGGGCCCGAGGCGAAAACGCCCATCCGGTGCCATCCAGGCTTCGGCGTCAGCCGCATCCTGTGGGCCATAGTTAACGGCTGCCAGCAGTTCGGTGAGGGTCGATCCGGTGACTGCACAGTCTTTCGGCAATGAGACTGTCAAGGCCTGGTTCAGGTTGTTTCCCGTTACCGGCGCCCGCTGGCGCCAGCTGGTATCCAACAGCGGCTGGCCGTGGTTGTCGGTGAGCGAGCCATCCGGCGATAGCCAGGCGTCAAGCAGGCCGCTGGCTTCCAGGGCGGCTTCCAGCCCGGCCCGCTCCTCAGCCGTCAAACCGGCCTGAAAGTCCACCAGTTGCCATAAGGGCGCCCCGAGCCGCTGGGTGCGCACGTCGGGTGAGCGGGTGGCCGGTTCCAGGGGTACCGCTTCCTCGCCGGCAAGTAGCCGTTCACGCTCGGTCTCCAGCGCACGGCACTGCTGTTTCAGCGTATCGTGCCCGGCGTCCAGCCTGGCCTGACGCGCGGCGTAGCGCTGCAAGGCGGCTTGCCGGGCGCTATCCAACGCCGTTTGGGCGGGGTTGTCGCCGTCCGGATGGGCGACCCAGTCCGCCAGTTGACGCAAGGGTACTTCATCGTCAAAGCGCAGCTCCACCAGCGCGGCACTGTAGTCGCTCCAGGCGTCGAGCAGGGCCGCGGCCCGCTGTTCGGCCTGCTGATCCGCTTGTTCGCGCTGTTCCAGTGCCTCGTCCAATTCGGCACGGGCGGCATGGGCATTCTCCTCTGCCAGCGCCAACGCTTGTTGTTGTCTGTCCACCTTGATGTGATGTTGACGCAGGTGGGCGATATCCTGGCGACGGCGAGAAACGACGCTGTGCAGTGCCTTGGAGGCATCAGATTCCACAGGTGACGTACTGGCCAACGTATCGGCGTCCAGGGCAAGCAGAGGATGGTCGGTGATGTCCGCGCCCACGCCAATGGCCGTGGCGGCCTCCCAAGTGTCGTGGCGGGCCTGCTCCAGGGCGTCGCGTGTCTTCCTGGCTTGTTGGTTCCTCTGGCGGGTGAGGTCAGACTCGCTTTGCAGCTTCGATTGTGCGTCGTTGCGCTGCATGGCGGCCCTTGCGGCGTCCTGACGGCGCTGTCTGGCATCTCCCTCCGCCAGTGTCAGCCGATTGGCATCCTGATTGGCGGGGTCGCTTTGCAGGGTCTCTACCTGGGCGCGGGTTGTGCTGGCGGTCCGCCTGGCCGCTTCCAATGCCTGGACAGCGGCACTTTCCGCCTCCCGCGCTTGTTCCAGTGATGCCTGGGCACGGTTACGGGCTTCGCTGGCGTTGTCGAAACCGGTCTGGGCCTGGCGCAGTTCCCGTGCCTGGCGCCGTGCCAGCATGCCTGTGTAGTGCCGATAGCGCTGCTCGAATTGCGATACCGCCTGTTCCAGTCGGCGCGCTTCTTCAAGCTGGTTGCGATCCTCTTCCAGTTGGTTGAGCGCTTCGGCGACATCGCCCAGCAACTCCATGGGCAGTGGTGGCAATGATTCGCTCAAAGCATTGGACAAGCCGGTCTCGTCCGGTTTTTTCGAAAGCTGTGGCTGGCGTAACTGGATCAGGGTGTCCATCAGGGCATCGTAGCGGTGTGCGCCCAGTTGGAAAAGACGTTCATCCACCCCCCGACGATAACTTTTCGGACTGTCGAAGAGTTGACCACGACCGGCAATCATCTCGCGCAGCTTTTCCTTG
Organism: Alcaligenaceae bacterium; assembly: GCA_012512545.1. Lineage (GTDB taxonomy): Bacteria > Pseudomonadota > Gammaproteobacteria > Burkholderiales > Burkholderiaceae_B > Yanghanlia. Next base: position 9,488 of record JAAZDZ010000209.1, read on the forward strand.
GTCAACACCACCCGCTGCGGGTTGGTCAGCCACAGATCCTGGCCGAGACGCGGGGCGGGTGTGGTCGTATCGCCTTCCAACACAAAATACCAATTGTCCACCGATGTCCTGCCATTCACGGCGAACAGGCCGACACCCAGGGTCAAGTAGTGCGGGGTGCCCTCCGGGTCGAGACGGCCAAACTCAATCCAGCTGTAGCCGATGCGACGGGGATAACCGCCCATCAACAGGTTCCAGGCCATTTTCTTACCGCTGTCGCCATCCGGCTCCACCCTTGATGAGCGCAAGCTGGCATCGAACAGCAGTGGCAAGGTCAGTGACAGTACCTTGGATTTTCCCGTGCCATTGTTTCCACGCAACAGCAGG
>JAAZDZ010000023.1 GCA_012512545.1 Alcaligenaceae bacterium
CAGCACACCACCGTCGCGCGGCGCATTCATTTGCTGGAACAATCGCTGAATACTGTGCTTTTCAATAAATCCAAGGCGTCCGGCTACACCCTGACAGAAGACGGCCAGCGCTTCTTTCCGCATGCCGAACAAATAGAAAGCGCCCTGCTGAATGCCCAGGAACTGGTTTCGGGCCAGGCGGCCGCCCTGACCGGCCATTTGCGGGTGGGCGTAACGGAAGGCTTTGGCAGCTATGTACTGGCACCGCTGATGGTGGATTTCGAGCGCCGCTTTCCCGACATCACGCTGGACATCATGCCGGTGCCGCGCTTCATCAGCCTGTCCAAACGGGAAGCCGATATCGCCATTTCTCTGGAACAGCCGCAACGCGGCCCTTATTTATGCACGCTGCTGGGCGAATACAAGCTGCTTTTGTACGGTACGCCCGAGTACCTGCGGCGGCATCCGCCGATCAGGCAGCGCGAAGACCTGCAGCAACACCGTTTTATCGGCTATGTGGAAGAATTGCTGTTCAGCGACCACCTGCGCTACCTGGAAGATGTGGTGCCCGCTCCCAAGGTCGGCTTGCGCAGCACCAGCGTGATCGCCCAGTACCATGCCGCGCTGCAAGGCAATGCTCTGGCTATTCTGCCTTGCTTCATGGCGGGGCAGGACAGCCGCCTGACTACCGTGCTGCAGGACGAAATCCAGGTTACCCGCAAATTCTGGATGTACTGCCACGAAGACCTGCGCCAATCACGCCGGGTCATGGCGTTGTGGGATTTCATCAAGCATTCTGCAGAACTGAACCGGCCCCTGCTGGCAGGCGCCAGCGACCACCTGGTCTACCTGCCTTGAGCCCTTAGCTGGCGCGCTGCCTGGAACGCTGCCTGCGTGGCGGTTTCACCCGCAGCCTGCTCCACATCATGTAGGCCATCAACCCCGTAAACAGCGCATGCACCAGCCAGACGCCAATGGAAAAATCCAGCTTGCCGCTGCCGATCCAGCCGCGCGACAGATTGATGAGATTCATGTACAGCAGCCCGACCAGACCCGCGATGAGAAGGTCTCCTGAACGCCCCAGGCGCGGATTCACCGCCCCCAGCGGTATCGCCAGCAAGGCCAGGTTCAACGCGGCCAATGGCAGGGCCAGCCGCCACATGATCTGCGACCTGGCATTATCGGTGTCATCGGAAAACAGCGCCATGGTGGGCCGCGCCTTGATGCCCTGCTCGGCCCTGGCCCGCACGGTTTCAGGGGAGCTTTCTTCCGCATCGCTTTCCAGGCGCACACCGTAGCGCTCGAACTCCACCAGCCTGAATATGGGCTTGCCGGGCTGCAGATCGTAGCGATGGCCCTGGCTCAGCACCAGAAAACGGTCGCCATTGGGTTCTTCCTGAATAATGGCGCTTTCCGCCGTAATCATGCTGACCCATTCCTCATCAATCACCCGGGCGATGATGTTGCCCAGTTCTTCATCCGGCTGGGTGGGTTCTTCGGTGAAAAACACGCGCGCTCCGCGCTCAGTCTCGATGAACTGCCCGGCAGTGACCTTGGAAAGGTCGGAACGCTGCTCATAGCGCTGCCGGTACTCGCTGATCTGCCGGTAGGCCCAGGGCGAGGCCATGAGCGTCAGCACGGAAATAATCAGGGCGAAAGGCACGGCCACACGCAGGACCGGCCCGATCCAGTCGCGCAGCGACAGGCCGCTGGCAAACCACACCACCATTTCGGATTCACGAAAATTCCGGGTAATGGTGGTGAGCACGGCGATGAACAGCGATACGGAAAGAATCACCGGCAACGCCGTGATGCTGGAAAAAGTAGCCAGCCCCACCACGACATCCGCGCCGATGGCGCCCGCTGCCGCTTCCCCCAGCAAACGCACCAGCAAAACACTGAGCCAGACCACCAGCAAAGTGGACACCACCACCCCTGCATGGCTCAGGATTTCGGAGACGACGGAACGCTTGAATAGTGACATATCTGAATTTGCGAGATAATCGTCGGTATCCGACGGAAGTGCTGGGCTTTCAAGCATTCAGCACTTCCTTTGATTTTCATGGGGAAATTTGAATGGAATTTAGCACACAGACTACGGCTGGCCTCCAGCAGGTTCGTTCGGCCGCATTGGGCGTTGGCGTATTTACCGACGGCACACTCACACCACCGGCAGAAGTCCTGGACCGGGCCAGCGAAGGCGCTATCAGCGCCGTGCTGAAATCGGAATTCAAGGGCAAGGCCAATACCCACCTTGTGCTGCGCAACCTGCCAGGAATCAAAGCGGAACGCATCATTGTAATCGGACTGGGCAAGCAGGAAGCCTACAAGGCCGCCACACACGCTGCTGCCGAGCAAACCTTCGCCAGCGTCTGCGCCGCGCTGAACGTCACCGAAGGCGTATCCGCCCTGGCCAGCGTCGAATGTGAAAACACCAGCCTGCGTTCGCGCGCCAGCGCCATGGCCAGTGCGGCCCTGCGCAGTCAGTATCGCTACGACGCCACACGCACCAAAGATCTCGAACCCGCACCCCGCCTTAAAAAGCTGGCTCTCTGGGTGAGCCGTTCCAAGGCCGACGAAGCCAAGGATGGCCTGAAAGAAGGTGCGGCCATCGGCAATGGCGTGAACCTGGCTCGCGAACTTGGCGACCTGCCCCCCAACGTCTGCACGCCCACCTACCTTGGCGACACCGCCAAAAAGCTCGGCAAGGAATTCAAATCGCTCAAGGTGGAAGTTCTGGATCGCAAGAAAATCGAAGCCGAAAAAATGGGCGCCTTCCTGTCGGTGGCCCGCGGCTCTGACGAACCGCCCGTCTTCATCGTGCTGCGCCACACGCCCAAGGCCGGGAAATCCAAGGACAAAGCGCCCCTGGTACTGGTGGGCAAGGGCCTCACCTTTGATTCAGGCGGCATTTCCATCAAACCCGCCGCCAATATGGACGAAATGAAGTACGACATGTGCGGCGCAGCCAGCGTGCTGGGCACCATGCGCGCCGTGGCCGAACTCGAACTCGACCGCGAAATCATCGGCCTGGTGGCATCGTGCGAAAACATGCCCAGCGGCCGCGCCAACAAGCCGGGCGATGTCGTCACCAGCATGTCGGGCCAGACCATTGAAATCCTCAACACCGACGCCGAAGGCCGTCTGGTGCTGTGCGACGCCCTCACTTATGCAGAACGCTTCAAGCCTGAAGCCGTCATCGACATCGCCACCCTTACCGGGGCCTGCGTCGTGGCGCTGGGCAATGTCAACAGCGGTCTGTTCAGCAAGGACGACAAACTGGCCGAAGACCTGCTGGAAGCGGGCCGCAATGCCGGTGACACCGCATGGCGCATGCCTCTGGAAGACGCCTATCAGGAACAGCTGCGTTCCAACTTTGCCGACATGGCCAATATCGGCGGCATGCCTGCCGGTTCGGTCACAGCAGCCTGCTTCCTGGCGCGTTACACCTCGGCCTATTCATGGGCTCACCTGGATATTGCCGGCACCGCATGGAAAAGCGGCAAGGAAAAAGGCGCAACCGGACGCCCTGTTCCTCTGCTCACCCAGTTCCTGCTATCCCGCTCATAATGGCCACACGGGTCGATTTCGCCTTCGGTGCCGCCGATCGCCTGCTCAAAGCCTGCGAAGTCACGCACAAGCAGGTGGCGGGCGGGCGGCGCCTGGTGGTCTATACCCGCAACCAGGCGCGTCTGGCCAAATTCGACCGCCTGCTCTGGCAGTTCGAGGCCACCGCCTTTGTGCCGCATGTCATGTCGGACGACCCTCTGGCCGGGCGCACTCCGGTGCTGCTCGAAGGCCAGGCGCCCGGCGCCGATCTCGCGGGCAAAGGCTTCTGGCTGCTCAATCTCGACACCGAATGCCCGCCTGGCAGCGAACACTATGAACGCATTCTGGAAATCGTCTCGGGCCACCCGGATGACAAAGCCGCTGCACGGCAACGCTGGCGCGCTTACCAGGAAGCCGGCTGCGAGCTGCGAGCCTTCGATATCTCAGGCTTTTAAGTACAAACCCCGCCGTTTTTTCCAGCGCCGCGCTTGATATTTCAGCTTTCTGTAAGTTAAGCTCACACTATGGTGCGCGTACGCGCGTTTAAAATCCAACAAAGGTTGAAAACATGAACGATTTCCGCCAACCGCTCAGCCGCGAAGCTGGCTATAGCGGTTCGATTTCCCCGGCAGCGCGCAACAAGGTGCTGCGCAACACCTACTGGCTGCTGGCGCTGTCCATGATTCCCACCGTGCTGGGCGCAATGGTCGGCCTGAGCACCGGCATCAATCAGATCATGGGTGCCAGCCCGGGCATGACAGCCATTCTGTTCCTGGCAGGCGCCTTCGGCCTGATGTTCGCCATTGAGCGCAACAAGAACAGCTCTCTGGGCGTGGCTCTGCTGCTGGCCTTCACCTTCTTCATGGGCCTGATGCTGTCCCGCCTGCTGGGCTTCGTGCTGGGCATGGGCAACGGCGCCCAGCTCATCATGCTGGCCTTCGGCGGCACAGCCGCTGTATTCGGCACCATGGCTTCGGTCGCCAGCACCACCAAGCGCGATTTCTCAGGCATGCAGAAGTTCCTGTTCATCGGCGTGGTGATTCTCATCGTGGCGTCGCTGGCCAACATCTTCCTGCAACTGCCCGCCCTGATGCTGACTGTATCGGTCATGGCTATCGGCATCTTCTCAGCCCTGCTGCTGGTCGATCTGCAACGCATCATCAACGGCGGCGAAACCAACTATGTGTCCGCCACGCTGGCCGTCTACCTCGACCTCTACAACATCTTTGCCAACCTGCTGATGCTTCTGGGCATCTTCGGCGGCGACCGCGACTAACCCAGCGCACAAAATGGGGTCAGACACCATTAATTTTGAAAATGGTGTCTGACCCCATTTTTATTTCTTGCTTCTTCGCCACGCCAGTCCGCCTTCTATGCTCATGATGAGCACGGCCAGCCAGATGGGAATGTAGGTGCCCAGCGATGCCAGGGTGACGGGTTCGCCCAGCAGCAGGAAGGCGACCCAGAACAGCATTACCGGCTCGACATAACCAAGGATGCCGAACAGGCTGAGGGGCAGGCGACGACTGGCGGCCAGGTAGCAGACCAGCGCCGTCGAGCTGATGACGCCCAGCAATGGCACCAGAAGCCATAATGAAGGCCGCCCCAGGAATTGGGCAAGCACGCCGACATCCTGTTTGAACAACAGCCACAGGGCCACCGGTGTGAGCAGCAGCATGTCAAACCACAGCCCTGCCAGCGCATTCATGCGCAGGTAACGGCGCAGCATGAAGTATGGCGGATAGCCGAACATCACCACGGCGGTGGCCCACGAAAACGCGCCCACCCGCAACAGTTCGTGGCTGACGCCAATCACTGCCATGAAAACGGCGGCACGCTGGAAGCGGCTGAGCTGTTCACTGTAGAACACCCTGCCCACCACCACCATGGCCAGGGGCAGCAAAAAATAACCCATGGCGACATCCAGCCCATAGCCATGCAGCGGCGCCCACATGAACAGAAACAGCTGCACACCCAGCAGGGCGCCACTAATCAGCATCAGTGCCCACAGCTTCCATTCCCTGCGCAGACGAAGGTGGATGTCGTGCACGGCCTTCCAACTGCGCGCGCGCGAAAGCAGCAACGCCAGCACAGGCACCGCCAGCACCACCCGCCATGCAAAAATGCTCAACCCTGTAAGGGGTTCGAGCAGCGTGGCATAGTAATACAGGCCGGCAAACAGAAAGGAAGAGAATACCGAAAGGGCAACCCCTTGTTTCAACACGCGCTCCTGTAGAGTCGGTTCAGGCGGAACAGGCGTTCGCGCTTGAGTATGGTTTCAAGATCGGCAGGCGCATGGCCAGGTGTCGCCGCAAAAAAGGGAATTTCCGGCATCAGCGCCTGCATCGGCTCAGGGAAGGCAGCCCGCAGGCGCACCAGCAGATCGTCAGGCTCGAACAGCGCCAGCCCATAGCCCCGCAACTCAGTACGGTTGAAGTCCTTGGTGTTGCGCGTCACAATTCCCGCCGCCAGGCCCGGATGCCGCCCTTTGGCAGACCGGCCTGCCGCAATCACATGCCAATCCTTGGGGTCACTGCGCTGCAAGCCATTTTCGTAAAGACTGACATCGCCCTGATCCGCGTGCGGAAACGCCTGCTGCAAAGCGGCCCATTGCGCGGCAACATCCACTGCGGGAACGCCCCAGATACGGGCCGCGTTGCGCTGCCATTCCTCGCCAATACGGGTGCTCCAGACCGGGATGAAACAACCCTGCGCGGCCAGCCGCAACAAGACTCTGCGCAGCACGTTGGACAGCAGAACACAGGTATCGAGCACCAGAATTCCGGGCAGGGGCTGTACAGAAATACCCGCCGCCTGGGCGCGGGCGGGCAATGACGGCCCGGGCGAACCGCTTACCGGCTCATACGCCCGTTCATCCCCGAAGATGAAGGCGATATCAACATTGGCATCCAGCAGAGTGTTCATGAATAACGCTGCAAATCCAGCATGACCTGGCGCGTGCGCAAGGGCCGCCCCAACAATTCGTCCAGCCGCTGTCTCAGCACGACCCGCATGCGTTTTTCCTCGATGGGGTCGTCGAACTGCGGCGGCTCGCCATCGAAGCCATAACCCGTTTCCTCAAGCAGTGTCCATTCAAAACGCCGCAAGGCGCTGGCGGCGCGGGCGCCCTGCTCCAGCGCATGCAGCGCGGCGTCATAGGCATCATAGAGCACCGGGTGCGGGTCTTCGCGCGGCAGCAGCCGCAGCAGCAGCTCGTTCATATACCAGGCGGACATCAATGATCGCCCTGCCAGCGGGCGGATGCCGGTCAGGTCGGCGCGGGTCAGTGTCTTGACTTCGCCCGCGCCCGTCCAGGAAACGATTAGCGGCTGAAAGGCCGCCAGCACAGGACGCAACGCGGAATAAGGCCGTTTGGCGCCCTTGGCCACCATGGCCACATTGCCGTGTTCGCGGCTGAAAATCTGCACGATCAGCGAGGTTTCACGCCAGGCCGATGCATGCAGCATATAGGCTTTGACGTCGCGCACACGCTGAGCGCGGCTACTCATACCCCAGGTCGCGCAATGCGCTGTCGCGCTCGGACCACCCCTTGCGCACCTTGATGTAGACATCCAGGAACACCGGCTTTTCCAGCAGCTTGACGATGTCCTGGCGGGCTTCTGTGGCGATGCGCTTCATGTGATTGCCGCCTGCGCCCAGCAGAATCGGCCGGTGGCTTTCGCGTTCCACCACGACGCAGGCGGCGATGCGCGCGCCGGTTTCGTTTTCTTCCCATTGCTCAATGACGACTGTGCAGCCATACGGCAGTTCGTCGCCCACCAGGCGGAAGATTTTTTCGCGGATGAGTTCGGCAACGATGAAACGCATGGAGCGATCGGTCAGGGCATCGGCCTCGAACATGGGTTCGCCTTCAGGCAGCCTGGCAGCGATTTCTCCCAACAGCTGGTCAAGCTGGATATCCTTGACTGCGCTGACCGGCACGACTGCGGCGTAGGGAAATTCCTTCAGCAGCTTTTCGGCAAAAGGAAAGAGATCGTTCTTGCTCTTGAGGCGGTCAACCTTGCTCAGTACCAGAATGGTTTTGCCACCCTTGGGCAGCATGGACAGCAGCTGCGCATCGGCAGCCGACCATTTGCCCGCCTCGACCACATGAACGACAACATCGACTTCGGACAGCGCCTGGGTGACCACCCGGTTCATCATGCGGTTCATGGCGCCGCCATGCTTGGTCTGGAAGCCCGGCGTGTCAACAAAAACGAATTGTTCGTTTTCGCGTGTGAGCACGCCGTTGATGCGATGGCGGGTGGTTTGCGCCTTGCGCGAGACAATCGACAGTTTGGCGCCGATCAGGGCGTTGGCCAAGGTGGATTTGCCCACATTGGGACGCCCGACGATGGCAACGAATCCGCAGCGAAAAGGTGTAGTCATTTGTGTTCCTGGGACAAGGCCACTGGCAGGCTCAGTTGGGCGCGGCGTTTGCGGCGACGCGGCTCGCCTTTCAGGTTTTCAGTTGCAGCCAGCTGTTCGAGCGCAAGTTGCGCAGCAGCCTGCTCTGCCGCCCGCCGGCTGGAGCCGGACGCCTGCACGCGCAGGTCGAGACGCGGCACATCGCATGCCACTTCAAAAAGCTGATTATGCGCCGCGCCATGGGTGGCGATCACGGTATATATCGGAAGATCAAAACGCATGGCCTGCAGACGTTCTTGCAGCAGAGTCTTGGCATCCTTGCCCTGATTGACAGGGTCAACATTGACCAGCAGGCTTTCGTACTGCGCAGCAATAACGTGGCGTGCCGACTCAAAACCGCCATCCATGTAAACCGCCCCGAAGACCGCTTCCAGGGCATCCGACAGAATGGAGGGTCGCCGGAAGCCGCCGCTTTTCATTTCGCCCTCGCCAAGCTTGAGGTATTCGGACAACGAAAGACGGGTGGCAATATCGGCCAGGGTGGCCTGCCGCACCAGGCTGGCCCGCATGCGCGAGAGATCGCCTTCATCGGTGCGCGGAAAACGGTCGAACAACAACGACGCCACGACAAAGTTCAGCACGGAATCCCCCAGGAATTCCAGCCGCTCGTTATGCGCGGCTCCGTGACTGCGATGGGTCAAAGCCTGAACCAGCAGATTGTGGTTGGTGAAACGGTAGCCAAGCACCGCTTCCAGCCGGGAAAGCTGCGCAGCCATCAGCGCACCCTGCCGACACGGCTCGGCTCGCTGAAGTTCATCCAGATGAGGAAAGCGCGGCCAACGATGTGGTCATCCGGCACAAACCCCCAGTAACGGCTGTCCAGGCTGTTGTCGCGGTTGTCGCCCATCATGAAGTAATGCCCGGGCGGCACCGTGCAACGCACTGCGCCATTGGAATAGTCACAGTTTTCACGATGCGGAAAATTGGATATGGGCAGATACGCCTGGCGCTGCTGGCGGTTCAGCAGAATTTCGTGACTGACGCCCCCAAGGGTTTCGGTATAGCGGCCCACATACGAAGAACGATCCGGTTCGTAGTAATCGCCGGAACGCTCCGCTTCGACCCGCTGGCCATTGACGGTAAGCGTTTTGTCGCGATATTCAACCACATCGCCAGGCACACCCACCACGCGCTTGATGTAATCAATGGAGGGATCAACCGGATAGCGGAACACCACGACATCGCCGCGATCAGGGTCGCCAAGTTCCACCACCTTGCGGTCGATGATGGGCAGCCTGATGCCGTACTCGTATTTGTTCACCAGAATGAGATCGCCATTCTGCAGGGTGGGCAGCATGGAGCCCGATGGAATGCGAAACGGCTCGAACAGAAACGAACGCAGCAGGAACACCACCACGATGACCGGAAAGAAGCTGGCGCAGTATTCCACCCACCAGGGCGCGCGGTTCGCCTTGTCATAGGCCTCC
>JAAZDZ010000024.1 GCA_012512545.1 Alcaligenaceae bacterium
CCCCGCCGAAGACGTCATCATCGAGAAAGCCTCGGTCGTTGAATAAGCTTCGTCTGCCGGGCCGCATCTGGGTCGCCTCCGACATCCATTTGGGCCCGGACTCCCCGGCCACGGCCGCCGCCTTCTTCAATTTCCTGGAACAGGCGGCCCAACAGGCCGATGCGCTCATTCTGGCTGGCGACATCTTCGACGCCTGGATCGGCGACGATGTCGCGCTGCAGCCCGAACCCTGGCTGCAGGACGCCCTGCACGCCCTGCACGCCGCTGTGGCCCGCATACCCTTATGGCTGGGGCGCGGCAACCGCGATTTTCTTATCGGTAAAAGCCTTTTAAGGCGGATCGGCGCGCACGCGTTGCCCGAACCCGCTTTGCTGGAAACCGATGCGGGCCAGATTCTGCTGGCGCATGGCGATGAATACTGCACAGCCGACCCGGGCTACCAGCGTTTTCGCCGCATTGTCCGCAACACAGCCGTGCAGCGCAGCTACCTTGCCCTGCCCTTGCGGCTGCGCCGTGGCATTGCCGACTGGGCGCGTGCGCGTAGTCGGCATTCCAACCAATATAAAGCCGCCGTCATCATGGATGTGGAGCCATCTGCCATTGCACAGGCCCTGCGCGAAACTGGCGCCCCCATGCTGATTCACGGCCACACCCACCGCCCGGCCCGTCATGCGCTGAAGGTGGAAGGCCGGGAATGTGAACGCCTGGTGCTGCCCGACTGGGATTTTGATCATGCTGACGCGGCACGCGGCGGGTGGATAGTCATTGATTCCACCGGCGCACGCATTGTGCAGTATTAGGGCTTTTTCGGCCTGTATCCTCAGCGCGCGAAGGTCAGACGACTGGCCGCAGATAGACCTCGGGGTACTGAGCCGTCCAGAGGGCTCCGGACTCAAGATCGAACCACCAGCCGTGCAGGGCCAGCGTACCGGCTTCGACCTTGCTCTTGATCCAGGGGTAGGTCAGCAGATTGTTCAAGGAACCCGATATGGCCGCACGTTCGACCAGGCTGGGGTTCTGCTCCAGCAAAGAAAGCGAAATCGGTTCGCGATAGCCGTCGGGGCCATTCACGTAGAGCTCAGTAGCGCGGTGCGCCAGGCTGACCCAGGGGCCGATGAAATCGCGGTCGATATCCTTGCCCATGGCCTTGGTGATCATGGCGCGTATGCCGCCGCACTGCGCATGGCCCAGCACGATGATGTGATCCACCTGGAGATCGCGCACCGCGTATTCGATCGCGGCTGAGGTGCCGTGCAGTTCTTCATCGGGCTCGTAAGGCGGCACCAGGTTGGCCACGTTGCGCACCGTGAACAGCTCGCCGGGCTTGGCTTGCATGAGCAGGCCGGTTTCCACACGCGAATCACAGCAGGCAACGATGAGCGTGGCCGGCGCCTGGCCTTCTGAGGTCAAACGCTTCATCAGTTCGGGATGGCGTTCGTAGTACTCGGTTCGGAAGTTCTTGATCGCGGTCTTGAAGTGAGAAATATCTCTGAGCGTATGCCCGCAGCATCCGTCACCCATATTCATTCGCCTTTATCTGAAAGATTCAGGGCCGAATTATACGGGAGCCCGATAGCAGGGAAAGCGCTATTTTCAAGACAGCAGCAACCACAGCGCCACGACGCCCCCAAAGCCGATGCGGTACCAGGCAAAAGGCCGGTACGTATGGCGCGACACAAAGTGCAGGACGGCGCGCACTACCACCAGGGCGCTGATGCAGGCCGCCACAAAGCCTACAGCAATTGCGGATGCTTCGGTGCTGTTGAGCACAGAGGCATTGCGGTAGAGGTCGTAAACCGTGGCGGCCAGCATGGTGGGCATGGCCAGAAAGAAAGAGAACTCGGTGGCCGTGCGGCGGTCAATGCCTGCAATCATGCCGCTGATGATGGTGGCCCCCGAACGCGATGTACCCGGCACCATGGCCAGACACTGGGCAAACCCGACAACCAGAGCCTGTTTCCAGGAAATCTGCTCCAGCGCATGGGCGGTCGCCCGGCGGGTGGCTTCGGTTTCAGCCGCCGACGCCGGGACGGGCTGCCCGCCGGCCTGCGTCGCGCCGAACTTGGCATACTGCGGCTTGCGTTCTACCCACAACATGATGAACCCGCCTATCACCAGCGTAAAGACAAACACGGCCGGGCTGTGAAACAGCATCTTGATGTACTTGATGGCCAGGGCGCCGATTACGGCGGCAGGCAGGAAGGCAATCAGCAGATTGCGCATGAAGGCCAGTTCGATGGGATCGTGTTTCAGCGCGCCACTGAACAACTGATACAAACGCGCGCGAAAGATCCACATGACGGCCAGTATGGAACCGAACTGAATCACCACCTCAAAGACCTTGTCGTCGCTGGATGAGAAATCCAGCCACGAACCGATGATGAGCAGGTGCGCGGTGCTTGAGACCGGAATGAATTCCGTCAAACCTTCTATAACGCCGAGAAACAGCGCTTTCAACATAAACCAAGCGGATTCGGTCATTCCTCTTTCATTCCTGCAATGTCTTCTGTAACGGACGGCTGCCGTTCAATCAGCACCGAAGCGATGCGCCGTCCCTCCATGCGTTCTACTGTGAACTCGAAAGTAACGTGCGAATGCTCCAATGCGCAACGGTCGCCGACCTCGGGCA
>JAAZDZ010000210.1 GCA_012512545.1 Alcaligenaceae bacterium
CGGGCCGTCGGGCGTGTATGACACGCCCGATATCCGCCGCTTGGTCGCCGTCATGCAAAAGCTATAAATATCTAGAGGAAACTGTGATGCAACTGTCTGACAAAAAGGCAACGCTGTCGTTCTCCGATGGCACACCTTCCGTCGAATTCCCCGTTTACCAGGGGACCGTAGGCCCGGATGTCATTGATATCCGCAAGCTCTACGGTGAAACCAATATGTTCACCTACGATCCGGGCTTCATGGCCACGGCATCGTGCGAATCCGGCATTACCTATATTGATGGCGACAAGGGCCAGCTGTTGTATCGCGGTTACCCCATTGACCAGCTTGCGGTCAACTGCGACTTCATGGATGTCTGCTATCTGATTCTGAACGGTGATCTGCCCAATGCCGAGCAAAAGCAGGAATTTGATGGCCTGGTCACGCGCCACACCATGGTTCATGAGCAGATGCAGTCTTTCCTGCAAGGATTCCGCCGCGATGCGCACCCCATGGCTGTGCTGACCGGCCTGGTGGGCGCCATGTCTGCCTTCTATCACGACTCCACGGACATCAACAACCCGCATCACCGCCATGTTTCGGCCATCCGGCTCATCGCCAAGATGCCCGCGCTGGTGGCCATGGCGTACAAGTATTCCAAGGGCGAGCCCCTTGTCTACCCGCGCAACGATCTCTCCTACGCCGGCAACTTCCTGCGCATGATGTTCGCGACGCCATGCGAAGAGTACGTCGTGAACGAAGTTGTTGAACGCGCGCTTGACCGCATCTTCATCCTGCATGCCGATCACGAGCAGAACGCTTCGACTTCCACCGTGCGCCTGTGCGGTTCGTCGGGCACCAATCCCTTCGCGGCTATTGCAGCCGGCGTGGGTTGCCTGTGGGGGCCTGCTCATGGTGGTGCCAACGAAGCCTGCCTGACCATGCTTGAGGAAATCCAGGCCAATGGCGGCCTGGAATACGTGGGCGAGTTCATGGAGAAGGTCAAGGACAAGAACTCAGGCGTGCGCCTGATGGGCTTTGGCCACCGTGTCTACAAGAACTACGATCCGCGCGCCAAGCTGATGCAGGAAACCTGCAAGGAAGTTCTGGGCGCTCTGGGCCTTGAGAACGACCCCCTGTTCAAGCTGGCCATGGAGCTTGAGCGCATTGCCCTGGAAGACCCCTACTTCGTCGAGCGCAAGCTCTACCCGAACGTGGACTTCTATTCCGGCATCGTGCAACGCGCCATCGGCATTCCCACCTCGCTGTTCACCGCCATCTTCGCGCTGGCACGCACAGTGGGCTGGATCGCCCAATGGAGCGAAATGCTGTCCGATCCCAACTACAAGATCGGTCGTCCGCGTCAGCTTTACACGGGCGAAACCGAACGCGACGTTCCTGCCAACAGGTAAGTCTTGTGCGCCGCCCGCGGCTCCCGGCATGCAAGCCGGAAGTCGCGGGCGGTTTTTTCTTTTGATTTTCAGTGTCCGGGGCTGTGGTGCCTGATGGCGGCTTGGCCGGGCAGTGAGGCAGCATGGCGCGCCAACTCAGTCTTTCCCTCGACCGCTGGCCGGTTCCTTTGGATAATGGTCTGTATGACCGCGCGGCTGCACATCGCCAGGTGTTCGAGCAACGCTGTGCCGGGGGCGGGGTTTATATCACCCTGTGGGTGCTGGAAATTGTGCCCGACCTGTATATCCAGGCTTGCGAAGTGGTGCTGGGCGAAATCCGCCGCGAGACGCCATTGCGGCTGACGCCGCGTAACCGC
>JAAZDZ010000211.1 GCA_012512545.1 Alcaligenaceae bacterium
GTTGCCAAACAGCGCGCCAATTCGGTTGTTGAAGTCGCGCCAGACCTCGTCCAGATCGGGCGGACCTTCGTTGTTCCGTGGACGTTGCGATGAATCATCATCGTTGCGGCCGCCTTCGTTGCGACCGCCCCGCCCCCAGCCTGGATCATTCAGGTTGAATATTTTCGATATTGAACGCATTGTTTCCCGCGATTTGAGCTGATTCGGCGACCGCGGCACGCAGCCCTTCCAAACCAGTGCGCTGTAAAGCGCTTACAAAAACTCGTGCAATCGTACCATGTTCATCACGTTCGACCCGTGGCTCGTAACCCGCTGCGTCTATTTTGTTGTAGACGAGAATGCTGGGAATCTCGTGGGCACCGATATCGTTCAGAACCTTGTCCACCTCCATGACCTGCTCGTCACGCTGTGGGCTGGCCGCATCCACGACATGCAACAGCAGATCGGCATGGACGGTTTCTTCCAGTGTTGCCCGGAAGGCGGCGATCAGAGTCGGCGGAAGATCCCGGATGAAACCCACGGTATCGGACACCACAATCTGGCCCGCGCCTTCTATCCAGATGCGCCGGGTTGTTGTGTCCAGTGTGGCAAAAAGCTGGTCGGCCGCATAGGCCCCTGCCCTGGTGAGCGCATTGAACAAGGTGGATTTTCCGGCGTTGGTATAGCCGACAAGCGAAACCGCAAACGTGGCACCCCGCGCGCGGGAACGGCGCTGCGTAGCCCGCTGGCGCGGCACTTTGGCCAGGCGTTCGCGCAGAACCTTGACCTTGGCGCCGATCATGCGACGATCCATTTCAAGCTGCGATTCGCCGGGGCCACGCATGCCAATACCCCCCTGCTGCCGTTCCAGGTGAGTCCAGAGACGGGTCAGACGGGTGGACAAATGTTGCAACTGCGCCAGTTCAACCTGCAGCTTGCCTTCATGGCTTTTGGCCCGCAGAGCGAAGATATCGAGAATGAGCGCCACACGATCCACGACACGACGGTTCAGCACTCTTTCGAGATTGCGCTGCTGCGCAGGCGATAAAGCCTGGTCGAACAGCACCACCTCGGGGTCGGTCGCCTCCACCAGGCGGCCTGCTTCTTCAAGCTTGCCGGAACCAATGAAGTGAGCGGCATCAGGCTTGCCGCGCCGGACACGCAGAGTCTCGACAATTTCCGCGCCAGCCCCTTCGGCCAGCATGTGGAATTCTTCGGAATGGGCTTCGTAATCGGGTTCGCCCATATCGACCGTGATGATCAGGGCCTTCATGAGCAGTACGACACGCTGCCCATTGCGAAAGAATTCACAATGGGCAGCGTGGGATGAATGAGAGTGGTCAATGCGCGCTTATTCAGTCGCGGCATCCACTTGGAAATTGACGGGGCGTGAAGGCACGACCGTTGAAATGGCGTGTTTGTATACCATCTGCGTAACCGTGTTGCGCAGGAGCACGACATACTGGTCAAAGGATTCAACCTGACCTTGCAGTTTGATGCCATTGACGAGGTAAATCGAAACGGGCACGTGGTCCTTACGTAAAGCATTGAGAAACGGATCTTGTAATGTCTGCCCTTTATTGCTCATTGGCGAGGCTCCGGTTATGTTGTTATAAGAAAACGGCGTAAACGCTTACTTTACCGGGTTTTCCCCAATATTGCACGCCGCGGCAACATGTGCCTTGTAAATTTTAGTGTGTCTGGCGCGTGAGTTCAGACAAGGTATTACAAAGCCGCTCGCAATCTTCCGGGGTTCCCACGGTAATACGCAGGAACTGGTCAATGCGCGGTGCCTGAAAATGCCTGACCAATATGCCCTGTTCCCGCAGGCCGGAAGCCAGTCTGGCCGCATCATGCCCGGGGTGTCTGGCAAATACGAAATTGGCTTTCGAAGGAAGCACCTGGAAACCAATGCTTTCAAGTTCACGGGTCAGATATTCACGTGTCTGCAGCACTTTCTGCGTACAGGCTTGGAAATAATCGCGATCTTCCATAGCTGCCACGGCGGCGGCAATGGCCAGTTTGTCCAGGGGGTAGGAGTTGAAGCTGTCCTTCACCCGCAGCAGACCCTCAACGATTTCGCGCGAAGCCACCCCGTAACCGACCCGCATGCCGGCCAGCGCCCTGGATTTGGAAAACGTGTGAATCACCACAATATTGGGGCAGCGCTCTATCAGGGAGATCGCAGTCCGCGCACCAAAATCCACGTAAGCCTCATCGACCACGACTGCGACATCGGGGTTGCCCCTGGCGATGCGCTCTATCTGATCAAGCCCCAGCGCCATGCCGGTAGGCGCATTGGGGTTGGCGAAAATGATGCCCGCGGGCGGTTCTTCCAGGCCCAGATAATCTTCGGGACGGATGGAGAAATCATCGGCAAGCGGCACAAGCCTGGCGGGAATATCAAACAGCTTGCAATAGGTTTTGTAGAAGCTGTAGGTGATGTCGGGCATCAGCAAGGGGCGGTCGCCATGGCGGAACAGGGCATTGAACACATGAGCCAGCACTTCATCCGAACCATTTCCCGGCATGACCTGCTCCGGCGCCACCCCGTAGTAATCCGCCACCGCATTGCGCAGCACCGTGGATTCGGGATCCGGGTAGAGCCGCAGCGCATCGCTGGCACCATGGCGTATGGCTTCCAGGGCGCGCGGTGAAGGGCCGTAAGGATGTTCGTTGGTATTGAGCTTGATCAGACGCTCGATTTTCGGCTGCTCGCCGGGTGTGTAGGGCGTCAGACCGGCAACGTGTTGACTCCAGAAACGACTCACGATTTTCCTTGCACGTAAGGGTTGTGCGACGATTTGAATTCAATGCGCAAAGGTGTACCTTCCAGCTGAAATTCGCTGCGGAACCGCGATTCCAGATAGCGCCGGTAGGATTCCGGCACCGCATCCAGACCACTGCCGTGCACCACGACAAGCGGCGGGTTCTGCCCGCCCTGGTGGGCATAGCGCATCTTGGGGCGGAAAATGCCCTTGCGCGGCGGCGGCTGCTGCTCTACTGCCGCATGCAGGGCGCGCGTCAGGCGCGGCGTGGAGAGTTTTCGATACGCTGCGGCATGGGCCTCATCGACAGACTTCATCACGGCCTTCAGGCCCTGCCCCTTGAGGGCTGAAATATTATGCACGCGCGCAAACGAGAGAAAACGCAGCTTGCGGTCGAACTCGCGCCGAATCCATTCGCGTTTGTCCGCATCCAGACCGTCCCATTTATTGATGGCCACCACCAGCGCCCGGCCTGTTTCCAGGATGAAACCCGCAATGTGAGCATCCTGGTCGGAAATTTCCGACTGCGCATCGACCATCAATAACACGACATTACAGGCTTCAATGGCCTGCAATGTTTTGATGACGGAGAACTTCTCGATGGTTTCAAACACCTTGCCACGACGGCGCAGGCCGGCCGTGTCGATCAGGGTGTATGCCTTGTCGCCGCGTTGAAATTCAATTTCGATGGCGTCGCGCGTTGTGCCCGGCATATCGAAGGCGATGACACGCTCTTCGCCGATCAGGGCATTGATGAGAGTGGACTTGCCCACATTGGGCCGCCCGACAATGGCCAGCTTGATGCGGTGACGCATCTGGGGCGCCTGCTCTGCCTGGAGCTCGTCTTGAGCACCCGCCGTGTCCTCGCCGCCCTCTTCCCCGGGTTCGGCATCATCCCAGTGTTCGGCGGGCGCTTCCTGGGTGTCGTCGTCGGCGTATTCATCCATGAACGACAGCGCGTCTTCGATGAGTTCCACCACGCCATCGCCATGCGAGGCCGAAATGGCGCGTGGCTCACCCAGGCCAAGTTCATGGAACTCAGCCAGCGGCGCGGAGTGCCGCATGCCTTCAGCCTTGTTCACTGCCAGGAAAACCCTCTGGCCCGATTTGCGCAGCAACTGTGCAATTTCGTGATCGTGCGCGTTCACGCCAGCCCGGGCATCCACCAGAAAGATCACGACATCCGCTTCGGCGATGGCCTGATGCGTCTGGCGCGCCATTTCACGCAGAATGCCGTCCTTTGCGACCGGCTCAAAGCCGCCGGTATCGACAGCAATAAAAGGATGTTTGCCCATCCTGCCCTCGCCATAGTGCCGGTCGCGGGTCAGCCCCGAGAAATCGGCAACCAGCGCCGCACGAGAACGCGTGATGCGGTTGAACAACGTGGATTTGCCAACGTTGGCGCGCCCGACCAGCGCGACCACGGGCTTGAAACTGGATTTGCTCAATTCACACCAACCAGAACAAGGTTGCCATTGCCGGTCTGGACCAGCACGCCAGCCTGCGTGCCCACCAGCGGAGAAAGTACCGCGCCACCGCCAACGTTCAGGCGCCCCAGCAGGTCGCCATTGCTGCGCGACAGAAAGTGTACGTAGCCTTCAAGGTCGGCCACTGCGACAGCTGCGGGCGTGACGGTCGGGGTAGCCAGCCGCCGGTTGCGCAGAGCGTCTTGATTCCACACTTGTGAGCCGTCCATTAAATCAATGGCCTGAACGGCATCGCGATGCGTGACTGCGTAACCATAGCGCCCATCGTTCGTCATGCCGGAATGACTGGAGAAGGGAATATCCCAGGCCGGACGACCGCCCTGGCTGAGATCGAAGCAGCTGATGCGCCCCTGATAGGTGACGCCGCACAGCAGCGTACCCGCCAGTTGGGGCGCCCCGACCACATCGCTGATGCGTTCGAGGTCGGTGGCGCCGCGTGAAACCGATACGGGCGCTTCCCACTGCACGGCCCCGCTGTCGGCGTCAATGATGATGAGCCGCCCGCTGGGCAAGCCGGAAATAATGACGCCATCCAGGGCCAGCATCTGCATGCTGCTCTTGAGCGCCAGCGCCGGGCCGGGACGTTGAACATCCCAGCGATATTCGCCGGTTTCGGCATCAAACGCCTGAATGCGGTAATCGGTGCTGCGCACCACCACCACGCCATCGCCCACCACGGGCGGCACGAAGACGGCGCTGCTGGCGCGCGTGCGCCATTTTTCCGTGCCGCTGTCATCGTAGGCAATGACATGGCCATCGTGGGCCACCACGGCCGTTGTCCGGCTATCCGAGCCCGGGCCTGCGGTCAGGGTGACACCGGGACTGGCTCGCCACAACACCCGGCCGGAGATCAGATCGACCTTGGCCAGGCCATTTGCTGTCGCAGCGTAGACGGCTTCGCCCAGCACAGCAGGCGCGAAACCGTGGCCGCCGCCACTACCTATGGAGGCGGTCCAGCGCACATTGGCGCCCACCTGGGCTTCATATTGCGTGAGTTCGGCTGGTTCGTAGCGCGGGTCACTGCTTGAGAACATGGAGCAACCGCTTAACGCGAGCAGCCCCAGGGCCAGAATGGTGTTGCGAAGAACACGGCGAGATACGACTGGCTGCATGGATGTCAGGCTCCGGCGATGGCATCGATTTTGAGTTGAACAATTTGGGCGATCGGATCAAGGCCGAACGCGTTCAGGGCCCGCTGCCATTCGGCGCGGGCCTCTTCGATCTTACCCTGAGCCAGCAGAACATCGCCACGGCGATCAGCGTAAAGACCTTCAAAGCCGGCTGGCGTTTGAGCCAGTTGCGTCAGAGCCTGATCGTACTGCTGCTGTTCCAGCAGCACACCCGCCAGGCGCAGCCTGGCCAGCGCCGCCAGGGCCGGTTCCTTGCCACGCGCCGCCAGCCATTGCAATTGCTCGCGCGCCGCATCGAGCTGCCCTTTTTCGGCCAGAGCGGCAGCGGCCACCAGCGCACCGCGCGAGCTGTAGCCGGAATCGGAGAATTTATCGCGCAAAGTGGCGCTGGCAGCCTGGATACGAGCGACGGAATCATCACCATCCTGAGTGGCGGCAGCCTGCAGGGCTTCAAAATACCCCATGGCCTGATTGGCCTGATGCCCCTGATACCATTGCCAGCCGCGCCAGCCGACGACCGCAGCGACGATGACAAACACCGCCACAGCCACGGTGGTGCCGTGGCGTTCCCACCACGCCCGCAGCGCGTCAAGTTTTTCCTGTTCTTCCAGATCGTATGCCATTTACATCCTCGTCTTGAGTGTTGCCGCGATGGCGTCAAACGCCAGCGTTTCCTGCTGAGCGCGCGTATCGCCTTCCTGCTGGCGCAGCCATTTGACGCTGGCCTGACCTGCAGCCAGTTCGTCCGGGCCGATGATGAGCGCCACCGAAGCGCCACTGGCATCCGCCCGTTTGAATTGAGACTTGAAACCGGTGGAGCCAGCGTGCACCAGCACCCGGTAACCTGCATCGCGCAGGGTTTCAGCCAGCAAGGCGGCGCGGCGCTGCGCTGCCTCGCCCTGGTGAACCACGTAGACGTCGCATTCCGGCTGATCTTCGACCGCGCCGGACTGCTGCCAGAGATCGAGCAGGCGCTCCATGCCGATGGCAAAGCCCACGGCAGGCGCGGGTTTGCCCCCGAGCAGCTCCAGCAGGCCGTCGTAACGGCCACCGCCACACACCGTGCCCTGCGCCCCGAGACGGTCAGTAACCCATTCGAACACCGTCAGGTTGTAGTAATCGAGACCGCGCACCAGACGGGGGTTAAGCGTGTATTCAATGCCCGCATCTTTCAGCCGGGCGCAAACGCCTTCAAAGTGTGCCAGGGACTCAGGCCCCAGGAACTCGAACAGACGCGGCGCCTGATTGGCCATGTCCTGCATGGCGGGATTCTTGGTGTCGAGCACGCGCAACGGATTGGTGTGCATGCGTCGCCTGGCCTCTTCATCGAGCACGTCAATGTGCTTTTCAAGATGTTCCACCAAAGCCTGACGATGCGCGGCGCGTTCCTCTGGCTGGCCCAGCGAATTCAGTTCCAGGCGGATATCCTGCAAGCCCAGGCGCTTCCAGAGGCGCGCCAGCATGACGATGAGTTCGGCATCGACATCCGGCCCGGCAAAGCCCAGGGCCTCGACGTCGATCTGGTGGAACTGCCGGTAGCGGCCCCGCTGCGGGCGTTCGTGCCGGAACACCGGCCCCATGCAGTACACGCGCTGAGGGCGCTCGTAGAGCAGATTATGTTCGATGGTGGCCCGCACCATGCCGGCGGTGAATTCGGGCCGCATGGTCAGGTGATCGTCGTTCAGGGCATCGCGAAAGGAATACATTTCTTTTTCGACGATGTCGGTGACTTCGCCGATGCCGCGCGCGAACAGGCGGGTGTGCTCCAGGACGGGCGTGCGCATATTGCGATAACCGTAGGATGCCAGCCAGTCGCGCACAAGGGCTTCGAGCGTTTCCCATGCCGCACTTTCGTGGGGCAGGATATCCTTCATACCCGTAAGGGCACGTACTTTTTCAAACTGCTGGGTCATGAATCTGCTTGGTTCTCAACGGTAGCGCCAAGGCCGTAGCGGCGCTCGACGTAATCCTCGACAATCTGCTGGAATTCCTGGGCGATGGTGTCGCCCTTCAGGGTGACACTGCGCTGGCCATCAATAAAAACAGGCGCGGCGGGCACTTCGCCGGTGCCGGGCAGGCTGATGCCGATATCGGCATGACGGCTTTCGCCCGGACCATTCACAACGCAACCCATGACGGCCACGTTCATGCTTTCCACACCGGGGTAGCGGCCTTTCCAGACAGGCATCTGGCGACGCAGATACGATTGGATGCTGTCGGCCAGTTCCTGGAAGAAGGTACTGCTGGTACGACCACAGCCCGGGCAGGCCACCACCATGGGGGTGAAGGCGCGCAGCCCCATGCTCTGCAGGATTTCCTGGGCAACGATGACTTCGCGCGTGCGGTCGCCACCGGGCTCGGGCGTGAGCGAAATGCGGATGGTGTCCCCGATGCCTTCCTGCAGCAGAACGGATAAGGCCGCGGTGGACGCCACGATGCCCTTGCTGCCCATGCCCGCTTCGGTAAGCCCCAGATGCAGGGGGTAGTCGCAGCGCGCGGAAAGATCACGATAGACGGTGATGAGATCCTGAACATGGCTGACCTTGCACGACAGCATGATGGCATCGGACGGCAGGCCGAGTGTTTCGGCCCGATGCGCGTTGTCAATGGCCGACCTGACCAGGGCTTCACGCATGACGGCCGCGGCTTCCCAAGGCTGGGCGCGCTGGCTGTTTTCGTCCATCATGCGGGCCATGAGTTCGTGGTCGAGACTGCCCCAGTTCACCCCGATGCGCACGGGTTTTTCGTGACGGCAGGCGACTTCTATCATCTGCGCGAAATTGTCTTCGCGCTTTTTGCCGCCGCCCACATTGCCGGGGTTGATGCGGTATTTGGAAAGCGCCTGAGCGCATTCCGGGAATTGCGTCAAGAGTTTGTGGCCATTGAAGTGGAAATCGCCCACCAGCGGCGTATCGACGCCCATGCGATCAAGTTGTTCGCGAATGGCGGGCACCGCTTCAGCGGCTTCAGGCGTATTGACGGTGATACGCACGATTTCGGAACCTGCCATGGCCAGTTCCTTGACCTGTATGGCGGTAGCGATGGCGTCGGCTGTATCGGTGTTGGTCATGGATTGCACCACGACTGGTGCATCGCCGCCGATATGCACCACCCGCCCGCCCCAACGGACGGCGGCGCGGCGCGTCAGCCGCTTGATCGCGGCGCCCACGGAGGAAGGCAAGCCTTCCCGGACTTCAGTGTCATTCATTGTTGGCAATGGCCTTGAGCCAGTCGAAGATCAGCCATGATTCGGGCACCCAGCCCCGGTCAACGGCGTAAAAGGCAGCGATCACCAAAATGGCCAGAATAATGAAGAACCACCCCCAGGAACGCTGCGAGGTTTCTGCCGTGGTGGGTAATTGGGCATCGCCCGCGACCGAGGGCCCTGCTACGCCAGGCGCCGTCATGACGCTGGGAGGGGCGGTCGGCCCGATCTGATTGTCCAGCAGAACCAGCACGGAATCAACATCGGCGCCGAGATAGCGGGCATAGTTGCGCACAAACCCTCTTAGCGAGACACCCGCAGGCAGACTGGCCCATTTTTCGGCTTCCAGCGCTTCGATCTGGCGCACCGAGAACTTCAGGCGCTGAGACGCCTCGTTCAGGGAAATGCGCCGCGATTCGCGCAGTGTGCGCAGCGTTATCCCGACACCCGCTGACTCGTGAAGCGCCGCAGTAACTGGGACATCGTGTTGTTCTTTTTCTTTCAGCAGGGGATCAGTCATCCATGCTCCTGGGTGATGTCGATGGCGGCCCGGTTAGGCAAACGCTGTTCGATGCGGGTTCTGTCCTTGACATCGCCGGCAAGCTGACCGCAAGCCGCTGCGATGTCATCGCCCCGGGTTTTGCGCACGGTGGTCACCACCCCGGCATCCATCAGGATCTGGGCAAACAACCGCACTCTGGCCTGTGACGAACGCTTCAAACCCGACTGCGGAAAGGGGTTGAAGGGAATAAGGTTGAACTTGCAGCGCACCTGCCGCGCTATCTCTATAAGCTGCCTGGCATGCTCGTCGGCGTCGTTGATGCCATCAAGCATGATGTATTCAAAAGTGATGAAGTCGCGCGGCGCATGCTCAAGATAACGATTGCAGGCGTCGAGCAGTTCGCGCAACGGGTGTTTGCGGTTAAGCGGCACCAGACGGTCGCGCAGTTCGTCGTTGGGCGCGTGCAGCGACACGGCCAGCGCAACCGGACAGTCACGCGCCAGACGATCCATGATGGGCACTACGCCAGACGTGGATACCGTTACGCGACGGCGCGACAAACCATAGGCGTTGTCGTCCAGCATGAGCCGCAAGGCGGCCAGTACCTGATCGTAGTTCAGCAAGGGCTCGCCCATGCCCATCATGACCACGTTGCTGACCACGCGCTCCGGCGCCGCAAGTTCGCTGCCGGGCAGGCGCGCCGAGGCGATATCGCGTTGCAGTTCGCGACGCGCATGCCACAGCTGACCAATGATTTCCGCTGTTGTCAGGTTGCGGTTGAAACCCTGGTAGCCGGTGGAACAGAACGGGCAGGCGACGGTGCAGCCGGCCTGGCTGGAAATGCAAAGCGTGCCACGATCGTCTTCAGGAATGAAGACGGCTTCCACGGCGTTGCCCATGCCGACGTCAAACAGCCACTTGCGTGTACCGTCGGCGGAAAGATGTTCTGTGGAGACAGGCGGAACGGAAATTTCGCAATGCCTGTGCAATGTCTGACGGAAATCGCGGGCGAGATCCGTCATGGCGTCGAAATCATCGACGCCGCGCTGATGTACCCAGCGCTGAAGCTGCTTGGCGCGAAACGGCTTGCCCCCCCACTGCGCGACAAGTTGTGTCAGCGCAGCGGTGTCCATTCCCAACAGGTTGTGGCGGGCGATAACGGTAGGCATATCGTTCACGGCGGCAAGCAGTTCAGGCACTTGCCGGTATCAGCGGCTGTGGATGTTGCTTTCAGGGAAGAAGAAAGCGATTTCCACGGCAGCGGTTTCAGGGGCATCGGAACCGTGCACGGCATTGGCGTCGATGCTGTCGGCGAAGTCGGCGCGAATGGTGCCGGGCTCAGCCTTCTTGGGGTCGGTGGCGCCCATGAGTTCGCGATTCTTGGCGATGGCGTTCTCACCTTCCAGCA
>JAAZDZ010000212.1 GCA_012512545.1 Alcaligenaceae bacterium
TACCCGAATACCGCCGATAAGGTCAGCGTCGACGGTCACAGTCGGTTTTAGCTTCAGGCCAAACTTTTTCTCCAGCCCAGCGGTCAGCTCAGCAACCTGAGCCTCAGCCATCGGGAAAGCACTGATAATTTGTGCCTGCGCCGTGCCTTCGAGTTGGTGTTTCAATAGATCAAACTGTTCTGCAATCTGTGGCAGCAGCAAGATGCGCTGGTTATCCACCAACAATTGAAGAAAGTTGCGAGCCTTTTCGGTGACCTGTGACTTAACCAGGCCCGTAAAGAGTTCGAGTCGCTGCCCGTTATTCAGGCGCGGATCGTTCAGTGCCTCGCGCACATCGTGGAGACCGGCCACCTGAGCCATTTCGGACAACAGGGCCGACCACGATTCGAGGCCCTGGCTGTCGTCGCGTACCGCGGCGAACAGGGCTTCGGCGTAAGGTCTGGCAATAGTCAATAGTTCAGCCATGGCCTGCCTTGATGTTAAAGTTCTGCCTTGAGCTGCTCGAGCAGCTGGGCGTGCGCATTCGCGTCAACTTCGCGTCGCAAGATTTGCTCGGCACCCTTGACAGCCAAGGCAGCCACTTCGCTACGCAGACCTTCACGTACGCGTTGCACTTCCTGGTTAGCGTCTTGCTGGGCCTGCGCAATAATGCGGGCTTTTTCGGCTTCAGCTTCACGACGAGCTTGCTCCAAAAGAGCAGTCGCTTGTTTTTCAGCGTCGACAATACGTTGATGGTTGTCGGACTTGGCCGAGGCTTCCATCAGGCTGATACGCGCTTGGGCCTGTGCCAGATCGGCCTTGCCTTTGTCAGCAGCAGCCAAACCATCAGCGATTTTCTGACGACGATCATCGATTGCTTTCGTCAGTGGCGGCCATACGAATTTCATCGTAAACCAGGCCAAAACGAAAAACACGATCATCTGAAAAAAGAGAGTCGCGTTTAAATTCACGGTCGTATCCCTTCAATACCACGTGTGTAGGAGGCGCTAGCGTCCTGACACATGTATGTTCAAGTCGACAAGCGGTGCATGATCAAACCGAGCAACACACCGCTAACGACGACTGCCTGCCCGTCTGCCAGGAATGGCAACGGACTCGCCTTATTACCCAACAAATGGGTTGGCGAATGCAAACAACATGGCGATACCGACACCGATCAGGAAAGCAGCATCGATCAGACCGGCCAACAGGAACATCTTGGTTTGAAGAGCGTTCATCAGTTCTGGCTGACGAGCGGATGCTTCCAGATATTTACCACCCATCAGGGCGATACCAATGCAAGCGCCAAAAGCGCCCAGACCGATGATGATACCGCAAGCAAGAGCAACGAAAGCTACGTTGGTCATGACAACTCCTTGGTTAAAAATCAGGTGTAATTCAAAAAAATCAAAGCGTTAGCAGGCCAGGCCTGCTCCCCCCAACCAGACACCATTGCCCGGTCGGAATCGGATTAATGGCCTTCGTGTGCTTGTCCGATATAGACAAGGGTGAGCATCATGAAGATGAACGCCTGGAGCAACACAATCAGAATGTGGAAAATTGCCCACACAGAACCGGCCAGAATGTGACCGATACCCAGTCCCAGGCTGGCGCCATTAAACCCTGTCCATGCGCCACCCAGCAGAGCGATCAACATGAAAACCAATTCACCGGCAAACATATTGCCGAACAACCGCATACCCAAAGACACAGACTTGGCCGCGTATTCGATGCAGTTCAGCAAAAAGTTGAAAGGTGCGAGCACAACAGCCATCAGGCCGGTCGCGGTGAACGGTGCAGTAA
>JAAZDZ010000213.1 GCA_012512545.1 Alcaligenaceae bacterium
GAATACGCGGCGGGAGTCGTCAATCCAGACTCGCAACAATTGATAGGTTTTGCCACTCAACATTTCCTGGTAGGCGCCGTCGCGCGCCATCATGTCGCGCACATCGCCAGAATCGCGCAACATGCGCAGAATGAGGGCCAACCCCCTGTACAGCGACATAAAGGGTTCTATCCAGGTACGCAGATCGTTGCGCCGTTCCTCAAAGCTTTTGAGCTGCCAGGAAAAAAACGAAGGCATATCCACAGGCGAAGAGCCGCCGGGCACGGCCAAGCGCCCCCGCAAACTGGTTAGCCATTCGTTATCGCGCAGGCTCTGCCCCACCTTGCCTTGATTGGCGAGTTCGCCATTGACCAACTGGATCTCTTCCAGCATCGCGTTCAGCCTGTTTTCATCGACACCTGGGTGCTGACGCAAAGCCGCCAACGAACCGCGCTGGCGTTCGAGATCTTGCATAATCGCGCCCCGCAGATCCGTGCGCTCGAAAATGTCGAGCAGATCGAACAAGGTGGCCATGGTGACCTGATGGTGTCTGACATCTTCGCCTTCGGCAAAGAAGAACAAGCGATCGAACAAATGCTCGACCCTGAGAAGAGAGCGAATGCGTTCGTTACATGGATATTCGTAAAGAATCACGCGACCTATAACCCTTACAGCAGCGCCTGCATGCACCAATACTCATGCAGCGCCCGGACACTGAGTTCCAGTTCTTGGAGGGAAGTTTTCCCGTCATTGAGGACGACATCATGCGCGGCGGCGATGCGCTCTTCACGTGATGCCTGTGCTGACATGATACGCTCAATAGCTTCGCGCGTCAGCCCGCTGCGCGCCTGCACCCGGGCGATCTGCGTCTCGGGGTCGCAGTCCACCACGCAGATGCGGTCCAGCTGCGTGTGCCAGCTTCCCGATTCCACCAGCAACGGCACGACAAACACGACATAACTGCCCTGAGCCACATTGGCCCGAGCACGGGTTTCCCCGCGAATCATGGGGTGAAGAATGGCTTCCAGCCGTCGCCGCACTTCAGGGCTTTGGAATGCGAGTTCCCGCATGACGGCACGATCGAGCGCACCATTTGCCGCAATGACATCCGGCCCAAAAGCCTGACGGATCGGCTCAATCGCCGCCCCCCCTGGCGCCGTGAGGTCATGAGCAATGACATCCGTATCGACGACTGCTGCTCCCCAAGCGGCCAACATGTCCGCCACCTTGCTTTTCCCGGAACCGATTCCGCCGGTCAGACCCACCTTGTACATACGGTATTCCTGGCTCAAAAAAGGAACTGTACAACAGGGCCGCCCAAGAGCCCATACGCACCGGCAAAAGCCAGGAAGGGGCCAAAGGCCAGCGGGCGGTGCCGGCCGTTGGCGCTCCGCCTCAAAACCGCAAATAAAACGCCCACTAGACAGGCCGCCAACAGCCCTTGCGGCAACCACGCCCACCCTAACCACGCTCCCAACGCAGCCAACAACTTCATGTCGCCCCCGCCCATGCCGGGATACCCCCGCCATGCCTGGAACAAAATATTCGTGCCACGCAGGAATGCGTAACCTGCCGCCGCCGCAGCCACCGCGTCGTGCAGGGCCACCCCAAACCC
>JAAZDZ010000214.1 GCA_012512545.1 Alcaligenaceae bacterium
CCAGAAAATCGGCAGCAGCACCGCAAAAGGGGGAAACAGCCACAGCGGCATGGTCAGCAGCCAGCCTGCCACAAACAGGCCGCCCACCCACACGGCGTTCCAGGCGCTGAGCACCGTGGCATTATGGCCCGTGCGGCGCAGGCCCTGGTAATGAGGTGATTTATCCAGATGCCCCAGCACAATCGGCATAATGAACACGGCAGCGATGACCAGCCCCAAAATGCCCGACATGGGCAGCAGAATGCCCGCCGCCAGCAGGGGAATCATGTAGAGCTTGATGGAAAACAGCCCGATGGCAAGCAGCCAGCCATCTATTGTGTTCAGAACGCCCCAATCGGCTGATTGCGTCATCAGCCAGGTGTTCAGCGGTTCCCAGAATACCCATAACAGAACAATGGCACCCAGCAAGGCAATAATGAACGGCAACAGCACGGCCAACAGCATTTTGGGATGCAGTTGCGAGACCAGCGCGCGCTTGAACGCCAGGGCAACAGCGGCCAGCCCGGCAGGCCGGGGGCTGTCATCGTGCACAATCAGCTGATATTCGTTCATTGAATGCTCTCCCGTATGAGGCAGAAGGTATGATATCGCCATTATGACCCCGCCGTGAACGCGGAGTTCTCGCTCTGGCGGGCTGCCGATCGCCACACCTTCACACAATGAACTTTTTTGACGCTCAAACTGAATCAGCCGCCCTGGCGCAGCGCCTGGCATCGCACCAGGGCCTGGTCGTTGCCTGTTATTGCGCCGCCTGGTGCGATACCTGCGGCGGTTATTTGCCGGGCTTCAGGGAATTGGCCGGACGCCACCCCGAACATCTCTTCGTCTGGGTGGACATCGAGGAAAACGAAGCTCTGCTGGACGACGAAGACGTAGAAAATTTTCCTACCCTGCTGGTGCAGTCTCCAGGCGGAAATCTGTTTTTTGGCGCCATGCTGCCCCACCCGGAACACCTGCAGCGCCTTCTTCAGAGCATGAATGCCAGCCAGCCCACACAGCGGGAGGGCCCTGGTTTGTTGAAGGATCTGATCTAGGCCCCAGACCGGTTCAACCGCCCAGCAGCACCCCGACCGATTTACGCCGCTCGGAATCGCGGCCAGAGTTCGAGGCTGTTGACGCGGCGGCGGACTGAACAGCCGTAGAGGACGGCACATAGGGCTTGTAGAAAAACTCATCGACCGGTTGCTGCGGCGCGCGCGAATACGCGCTGGAACCACGCCCCTGCGATGAGCGGCCACGCCTCGGGCTGGACGGCAGAGACAATTTGCCACGCGAGATCTTGCGCCCGATGAGTTTTTCGATATCGGCCAGCAGGCGTTCTTCTTCCGAAGAGAAAAAACTGATGGCCTCGCCACTGGCGCCTGCCCGGCCGGTACGGCCAATGCGGTGCACGTAATCTTCGGCGTTGTAGGGCAGATCGTAATTGATGACGCAAGGCACGCCTGCGACATCCAGCCCGCGCGCCGCGACATCCGTAGCGACCAGAACTTCAAGCTCGCCCGCTTTGAAGGCTTCAAGCGCTTTCATGCGGTCGGCCTGGCTTTTATCACCATGGATGGATTCCGCCTTGACGTCATCGCGAATCAGTTCGCGGGCCAGGCGGCTGCAGCCGATTTTTGTGTTGGAAAACACTATGACCTGACGCAGACCCCGGGACTTCACCAGATGTACGACGGCGGCCCGCTTGTCGGCGGAGCCCAGTTCGTACACCGTCTGGCTGACCGTGTCGGCCGTAGCGTTGCGGGCCGCGACCTCGACTTCGGCGGGGGTGTTCAGATACGTGCGCGCCAGCTTGCGGATATCGTTGCTGAAGGTGGCGGAAAACAGCAGGCCCTGGCGCCGCGCCGGCAGCAGACGCACGATGCGGTCGAGATCGGGCAGAAAACCCATATCGAGCATGCGGTCGGCTTCATCCAGGACAAACAGCCCCACCTGGCTGAGGTTCAGCGTTTTCTGTTCGATGTGATCCAGCAGGCGGCCCGGCGTGGCCACCAGCACTTCGCAACCGCGCCGCAAGGCGTCGCGCTGCGGTGCAATATCGACCCCGCCATACACCACGGTGGTTCTCAGGGGTGTGTGCTTGCTGTACTGCGCAACGCTCTGATGAACCTGGTCGGCCAGTTCGCGCGTGGGTGCAAGAATCAGGGCGCGCACCGGATGCCGGGCCGGGGAAGCACTGGTATTGGCCAAGGGCATGAGCCGGTGCAGAATGGGCAGCGTAAAGGCCGCCGTTTTACCTGTACCCGTTTGAGCAGCCCCCATGACATCGCGGCCATCCAGCACCAGCGGAATGGCCGCTGCCTGAATGGGCGTCGGCGAGGTGTAGCCGGTTTCGGTAATGGCCTGCAACAGGCTGGGATGCAGCCCGAAATCAGAGAAGGAGGCGATGGTGTCTGGCTGAGTTTGTGTGGTATCTGTCATTGAGAGGTGTGCATGCCCCGCGTGAAAACCCAGGCGGTAGCGTCGTTAACGTATTGATTTTAACGCACAACCAGGCGCTTCCCATGACAAAGCTGCGACATGAGGCGCTACCGCTACACTTTACAGCGATTCAGAACGGCCACCAGGGGCGCAGCAGCCAGTACGCCACCATCCCTCCGGCGATCACCAGCAGGCTGTTGCGCGTGCGCCAGTACAGCAGGATGGCAAGCAGCGCGGCGGCGGCCTTGACATCCAGCGTGGGCCACGCCCCCGCCTGCCAGGGCAGGACTTCGGGCACGATGATGCCTGTCAGCGCAGCGGCAGGCGCATAGCGCAAAGCGCGACGCACGCCTTCGGGTAAAGGCAGGTAATCGCCAAACACCATGTAACCTGCCCGGGTAATCAGGCTGCACAGAGCCAGCACCAGAATCGCGCTCAATACATACCATCCGGCATCGCCCAGCATCATGCCTGCCTCACTTCCTTGGAAAAACGCTCACTCAGCACGCCTGCCAGAATCCCTGCCACCACTGCCGCCGCCAGCCCCAGCCGCAAAGGCAGGCCCTGACCCAGCCAGGCCACGCAGGCGGCAGCCAGAATGCATACGGCTACCGGCCGCGTGCTGACGAGCGGTATCACCACCGACAACAGCGCCAGGACGGCAGCGAACTCCAGCGACCACGATGCGGGAATGGCGGCTGCCAGATAAATTCCGATGATGGAGCAGGTGTTCCAGATCAGCCATCCGGGACCGATCACGCCCAGGAAATACCAGAGATGGCGGGGGTCGCCGCGCCGCCGGGATTCGCCATAGCGGCCCATGAACAGCACAAAGGCGATATCAGTGGAAAAAAAGCCCACGCCCAAGCGCTTGGGCCAGCTGAGATGACGGAAGAAAGGCTGCAGAGCGGCGCCAAAAATAACAAAGCGGATGTTCACCACCAGACCTGCGGCGAAAATCAGCCACAATGGCACACCCTCTTTGATGAGAGGCAGAGAGGTCAGTTGCGCGGAACCCGCATAAACCCATAGAGTCATCAAGGTCGCCAGGGTTTCGCTGATGCCCGACTTGACAATGGCGATGCCTGTCACCAGCCCCCATGTGCCGGTCGCAATCAATGCCGGTACGGCATCGCGAAACCCAAGTACGAACTGCACGCGATATCGCGCTTCCGGCCAATTTTTAATCAACCTGTTGAACGACACGAAGCCAACCCTGTAGAAAACCGGCAGTCGCCCATTGTACGCACAGCACGCGCGCTCATTGGGGAAACTCAGCACACGCCGCACATCACTTATTCAGAGCCTCCCTTGGTACAATCAATCGACTTTTCGGGAGAGCGATATGTCCATGGCTGATCGTGATGGTGTCATCTGGTATGACGGCAAACTGGTACCTTGGCGTGAGGCCAATACTCACGTGCTTACGCACTCCCTGCATTACGGCCTGGCGGTCTTTGAAGGGTTGCGCGCCTACAACACCGAACAGGGCACAGCCATCTTCCGGCTGCACGATCACACCCGGCGCCTGTTCAATTCGGCGCACATCTACCAGATGCCCATTCCTTTCGATCAGGAAACCATCAACGCCGCCCAATGCGAAGCCGTGCGCGCCAATCAGCTCGAATCCTGCTATATCCGCCCGCTGGTGTTCTATGGCTCTGAAAAAATGGGGGTATCGCCCAAAGGCGCCACTGTTCATGTGGCCATCGCGGCGTGGTCCTGGGGCGCCTATCTTGGCGAAGAAGCCCTTAAATCAGGCATTCGCGTAAAAATATCTTCTTATGCCCGGCAGCACGTGAACGTCACCATGCCGCGCGCCAAGGTCGCCAGCACTTACGCCAACTCCATACTGGCCAATGCTGAAGCTCTTGATCACGGCTACGACGAAGCCATTCTGCTCGATACCGACGGCTTCGTAGCCGAAGGAGCAGGCGAAAACCTTTTCATCGTCAAAGACGGCGTGCTGTACGAACCGGAAATCGCCTCCGCGCTCACAGGTATCACCCGCGCCACCGTGCATACGCTGGCCGCCGATCTCGGCCTGGCCTTGCAGACGCGCCGCCTCACCCGCGACGATCTCTACATCGCTGACGAAGCCTTTTTCTCAGGCACGGCAGCCGAAATCACCCCCATACGCGAAATCGACGGCAGACGCATCGGCGCGGGGCAGCGCGGCCCCATCACCGAACAGCTGCAAACAGCCTTCTTCGACGCCGCGCATGGCCGCAATCCCAAATATCATCATTGGCTCACTCCCGTCTGATGCCAACTTTCCAGGAAAAAAAATGAGCAGTACGCCCGATAGCACTCTTCAAAAAGGTGAAACCGTCTACGTCGAGGCCAAAGACCTTCCCGTCTATTGCCCTGGCCCGAAAGCGCCTCTCTGGAGCATGCACCCACGCGTGTATATCGAAATCGTCCAGTCTGATGGCGCCATCTGTCCCTATTGCGGCACACACTATCAACTGAAAGAAGGCGAGAAAGTCCACGGCCACTAAACGCGAGAAAGGCCGGACGTGACCGCAAGCGTCGACACTTCACCCTGTCCAGTACCATGGTGGTTACCGGGCGGACACACGCAAACCCTGTATGGGTCGCTGGCTGTCCGCCATCACCACATTTCCTTCATCCGGGAACGTGTAAATACGCCCGATGGCGACTTTCTGGATTTCGACTGGGCCGCCCCCAAGCTGTTCGCTGACCGCCACGTCGATGGCGGTCATGCTCAGCCCGATCCCCAATTGGAAGCAACCGCCGCGCGCCGCTGGATGCAGGACGCCGACTGGTGGCAGCTCAGACAGGCCGCTGATACGCCTGCGCTGGTGATTTTCCATGGCCTGGAAGGCAGCAGCCGCAGCCACTATGCGCAATCCATCGCGCAGTACTTCCGCGCGCGCGGCTGGATCACCGTCATTGCGCATTTCCGGGGGTGTTCGGGGTTTCCAAACCGCATGGCGCGCGCCTATTTTTCAGGCGATTCCGCCGATATCGGCTTTATTCTGGACACCGTCAAAGAACGCGTGCCGCAGGGCCGCTGGCATGCCGCCGGTATTTCGCTGGGCGGCAACGCCATGCTCAAATACCTGGGCGAACAACAGCGCGATGCCGCCTGGCTGCAGGCCGCCGCTGCGGTCTCAGTACCGCTTGACCTGGTCGCCTGCGGGCGGGTGCTGTCTGAAACCCGTAGCGGGCGCCATGTGTACTGTCGCCACTTTCTGCGAACCATGCGCCCCAAGGTGCTCGACAAAGCGCGCCGTTTTCCCGGCACCATCGACGCCTTGCGCTTGAGCCAGGCGCGCAGCCTGCGAGAATTCGACGATCTCTACACAGCCCCCATGCATGGTTATCGCAACGCTCTCGATTACTGGACGCGCGCATCCAGCAAGCCCTTGCTGCGAACCATTGCTGTGCCCACCCTGGTGCTGAATGCCCGTAACGACCCTTTCGTGCCCGCCACTTCGTTGCCCGGCTCGCATGACTGCTCAGACGCGATACTGCTGCACCAGCCCGCGCAAGGCGGCCATGCATCGTTTGTCACGGGCGCATTTCCGGGCAACATCAACTGGCTGCCCGCCCGGCTGGCCCGCTATTTCGAAACAAGAACCTGAAAGCGGCCCGACAACGGCGGTTCAGCTTTTGAAGCGTTCCAGAAGCTCGCGGTCGGAATTCAGGCGGTTTCTTAATTCACGTATACGGACATCCAGTTCTGATTGTTCGTAGAAATCGCGCGTCATGGCCCTGGCCTGCTGCAGTTGCTCGACCGCCGCAGGCAGGGCGCCTGTCAATTCGTAGAAATTGGCCATGGATTTACGCGCATCGGCACGCCGCCCCAGTCTTTCCTGGCTTTGCGCCAGCAACTGCCACAGGCGCGGGACTTCCGGCCATTGCCTGATGCGCGATTGCAGTTCATTGACGGCTTCCTCGTAACGGCCCGCCCCCTGTAAAGCCTCCACCTGCGCCAGCGCCACGCCCTGGCTGTCCGGCCAGCGCGCCACCGCCTGCCCGCCCATTTTGAGGGCGGCTTCGACATCGCCACGAGCCAGAGCAATGGCCACTTCCAGGCCGGCTATCTGGGCGGAACTTTGCCCTTGAGCGCCAGCCTGTGCCAGCGCTTTCGCGGCCTGTTCCAGATCGCGCCGCTTCCAGGCGGAATACGCCAGCCCGTACCATGCTGCGGACTGCTCCACCCCCTGGGCCTGCTGCGTATCTGCACGCAGCTGTTCTTCTGCGGCCCGCAACGCCTGACCGGCCCGCGCCTGCTCAATACGCAGCTTGGCACGCACATACCAGAAGGCATCGCTGCTGGTGTTGGGCCGCCGCTCGGCCCGCATGGTGCGGTTCTGGGCATCCGACATGCGCTGCACGGACAAAGGGTGGGTGCTGGTGTAGGCATTGCCGCCCATGCCCTGGTTAAGACGGGAGGCATTGCTGAGAAGTTCGAACATGCGCGCCATGCCCGCCGGGTCGTAACCGGCCCGCGTCATCATGGTCAGGCCCACCCGGTCGGCTTCCTGCTCTGCCTGACGAGAAAAACCGAGATGGCGATCAACCGCCGCCGCCTGCCCGAAGGCGGCCACCCCCATGGCCAGATCGGGACTGCCTGAAAGCGCCGCCAGCAAGGCGCCGGCCAGGGCGGCCATCATGGCGTGATTGGTCTGGGCGCGCTGAGTCATACCGCGCGCGATATGGCGCTGCAGCACGTGGCCGATTTCGTGAGCCACCACAGAGGCCAGTTCGGACTCGGAGCCAGCGGCCACCACCAGCCCGCTATTGATGCCGATATACCCGCCCGGCAAAGCAAAGGCGTTGATCTGAGGATCGCGCAAGGCAAAAACATTGATGCGCTCTACCGTAGTATCCGCATGCGCAGCCAGCTTGCGCCCCATGTCGGTCAGGTATTGCAGAACATCGGGGTCGCCAATGTAAGTCGGGTCGCGCCGCCCCTGTTCCATGATGGCGTCGCCCAGCGTGCGCTCAACTTCCGGGGCAAGTTCCGAGGCGGATGCCAGACCCATGCTGGGTATGCCCATGGGCTGAGCCGCAGCAGGCGCCACACCCCACCCGATAAGCGCTGCACTGATGGCGCCGCTGGCAGCAAGGCGGCTGAAGCGGGCCAGGCTGAAACAGTGAAAGCGCCGCATGCGAGGGAAGAACTTCATAAGAAACACTGCCATTCAGGACGCCACAGACATGCTCCGCGAAGCCACCCGCTTGTTGCGTTGCGGCAGGCGGTTTTTCTCTGACAGGCGCATAACGGTGGACAACGCATAAAGCACGCCGAAGACTTCGATAAACCCTGCCAGCACCCACATGGTCAGGCCGCCGATGGCCTGATCGGTGATGGCCGTCATGCCGGGGATGGCCCGCCCGCAGAGATCGAAAATCGGGTAGAGGTCTTTTTCGGAAAACGTGATGACGGCGCCCACGATGATTTGCGGCACCATGGTGATGATGGGGCAGAACACCCGGCCGCCCGGCGACAGCACTGCTGGCGGGCTGGGGCGGCGGTCGAGAATCAGATTCCAGTACATGAAGCCGCTGATCACCACCGACCAGTTCATCAGCCGGTACAGCCGCCAGTCCAGCATGGAATAGAACTGCACTGTGGGAATCAGGAACCCCACCACCAGGATAACGAACAGAAAGGGCACCAGAATGCGATGCGTGAGCACGGCCTGAAGGCCGCGCCCCGTGGGTGTGCGGCGGAAGTCGCGCAGGCGGATGCGCCAGCGCATGGGCAGACCGGCCCGCAGCACCTGCCCCGGGTAGGCGCCCATGATCAGCAGCGGCCCAAGGTGGTGCAGAACCAGATGCTTCAGGCGATGGATGAAAAACATGCGCTCGGCATAGTAGTCGAGCCGGGTATGCATGGACAGATAGAGGATGAGCATGCCAGCCCAGAACAGCGCCTGCCGCCAGCCTGATACCTTATGTACGCGCGCGCCCCGTACGAACAGCCATGCCCCACCCAGGAAAAAGAAGAGGAACAGAGGGGAGAATTCCCAGGGAATGAGCCATTCGAGCAAATGCATGGATGTGGATCCGGGTCAGAACCCCCCTAGTTTAAAACATGCTGGCGGGCTGCACCCCAATGAATTTCGTGAATGCCGGGATGCGCCTGCAGGCGACGCGCCCGGGACATGAGCTCGGCGCGCAATACGGGGGGGCAGTCCACTGTTATGCTGGCGCGCACCATGCCGACGGGCTGGCCGTAATCGACGCTGAGCTGGGCTATCTGGATGCCATCAGCGTGAAGGTCGCGATAGATTTGACGACGGACGGCGGGAAGATGTTCGCGTGGGCACACAACAGTGAGCCGCGATGTGTTGCGGGGAACGCGCACAGCGGAAGCCGACACGCCTGCGCGGCGCAGGAAAAGATGAAACAAACGCATAATGACTCCTGCCCCCAACCTGTGGGCCGGGAAGCTGCCCACGCAATAGCATGGGCCAGGTTATTGGTACGGCGGGAGTCGGCATGCGAACATGCGGGAAGCTCCGCGCCCTGATGAGATCCAGGGCACGGAAGAGCAGTATGGCTCTAGCGCCTGGAACGAGAGGCGTCGATGGGTAATCGACTGCAACTTTCGCCGGGGTCGGTATTCACCACACAGCTCCATGAAGTTTCAACA